>DATMBI010000370.1:0-13361 GCA_035559375.1 Gemmatimonadaceae bacterium
CGACGGGAGGAGGGCCTCCCGCGTACGCGACGGTCCGGCTGCAACCCGACGGTTCGGTCGAAGTGCTTACCGGCACCCAGGACCTGGGTACCGGAGCGCGTACCATCTTGGGTCAAGTCGCCGCCGACGCCCTCGGCACGACGTTCGACAAGGTACGCGTGGTGATCGGAGACACGGAGCGTACCCCCTACACCGGCAATTCCTGGGGATCCATGACGACCGCTTCGGTGGCGCCGGCAGTTCGTATGGCTGCAGAGGCCGCTCGATTCAAGCTCCTGGAAGCTGCAGCACCCATGCTCGGTACCGAACCGTCGCAATTGGAGGTTCGCGATGGCGTCGTTAGGCGGCGTGACTGCCAGCGACAGCTTTCCATCGCGGAAGTCTGCCGCCGCTTGGGGCAGGTTACTATCGCGGGAGAGGGGTCGCGCGGTCCCAATCCGTCCGACGTGCGCATCATGACTTTCGGAGCCCAGTTCGCCGAAGTGGAGGTGGACACTGAGACAGGGCAGGTGCAGGTGCTCCGGCTAGTAGCGGTGCACGACTGTGGGCGCGTGATAAACCCGCTCCTAGCGCGGAGTCAATTGGAGGGAGGTATCCTGCAGGGGCTGGGTCTGGCTCTGTTCGAAGAGCGGCTTCTGGACTACAGGACGGGCAAGCCTCTGCAACGTGGTCTGCACGACTACAAAGTCCCCACCATGGCCGACACCCCTGCGATCGAGGCGGTTCTGTTGGACTCGGTCGACCCTGTAGCCAACAATGTCGGGGCACGCGGCCTAGCTGAACCACCCATCATTCCTACAGCACCGGCCATTGCCAACGCCGTCGCCGACGCGCTGGGAGTCGAACCCGACGCCCTCCCCCTCGCTCCCTGGCGAGTACTCGGTTGGCTCCAGCGAAAACGCGACGGGCAGTCCTCGCCGACTTAGCGCTCCCGCCAGGGCGGAGTGCCGTCCTCGGCCCTCGTTAGGTCGGGGTTATGGCGATAGAGCGTGGCTGTGCGCCCGATCACCTGCACCACTTCCGCACCCAACCGTGCAGCGAGTTGTCCAGCAGCAGAACGTGTGTCCAGCGGAGCGTTTTTCACGATCTGGAATTTGACCAACTCGCGCGCCGTCAAAGCCTGGTCCAAGGCGGCCACCAGACCTTCGGTTATTCCGGCCTGCCCGACGTGCAACAACGGTGTAAGGTGGTGCGCTTCCGCCCGCAGCGCCGCTCTTTCCTTGCCGCGCATCAGCGGGCCTGCCCGGGTCGAACGAAAAGGCCGAATGGGTTGAGCGGTTCACCCTCCCAGTAGCGGCCTGGCCTGTAGAGCATCACCTGAAAGTGCAAGTGGGGCAAATCGGGGGGAGCGTTCCCCGAGGTACCAACGTAGCCCAGGACCTCACCCTGCGCTACTTCCATCCCTGCTCGCAGCCCGCTCCGAAAGCGATCGAGGTGAGCGTAGTAGTATACGAAACGCTGCTCGGGATCGAGTTGATAGAGCGATATCCCGCCGCTTGCGGAGTTGGCGAGTCTCAGAATTCGCCCCGCATCGGCAGCCACGACCGGAGTGCCGCGCGGAGCTGGAATGTCGAGAGCGTTGTGCTGCCGGCTGCCGCGGCCCGCGTCGAAGGAGTTGGCCACCTGGTCAGGCCGCACCCCGTGCACAGGTACCATGAGGGAGCGCGCGTAAAGCAATGCCCGCGGAGTGCCTGGTTCGATCCCATTCGGGAGCACGGCCGGTGCCGTAGCCACTTCGGGTGGGCGGTGCCGCACACAGGCTAACGCCGGAGCCAGAGCGAGCGCTAAAGATAGCCTGCGCATCGATGACACTACGTACTTTCGCGATCGCATGGGGTGGTCGCGATTACGACGACTGCAGGCCGCGGGGGAAACGCGTTGCGTGCCGCCGCACTCGTGCTCCCACGAACCTTCAGCGCCACTCTTCCCAGGCGAAACCAGCTGCCAGCCGCTCCAGCCGTGCTCCTTCGACTAACCGCAGCACCACCGTGCCTCCGGCACGTTCGGTCCAGGCTCTCGCCACTACATCGTCACTGCCATCCCCATCGGAATCGAAGGCCGCCAATAGCTCGTGCACACGGAAGCGAAAGTCTTCGACCGGCAGAGGTTGCACCGAACCGTCGAACCTGATCAAGACCACTACCTCTCGGCCCCAGGTCACGTCCCGGCTGGAAAGGGAAGCTGCTACCACGGCGTAGCCGCCAGCGAAGCACCCTACCACGTGGCTCCGACGTGCTACCGCCCCCGGAACGCGACGCGCGTCGGGATCAGAGCGAAGCGTTGCGAGGAGCGAGTCGGCGACGCCGGCGGCCCGCTCCAGCAGCTCAGCTGTGCCGCTGCGATTACACGTGTCGGGCCGGGCCTCAGGTTCGTCCGGCGAGCGCTCCACGCTGGCGACGAAATGGGGGCTCAACGTGCCTATCCTCTCCTCGAAGCGGAGTATCCCAACTACCCTCCCTTGGTGCTCCGTGAAGCCATCCAGGGTGGCCAGGAACGACCTCCCGGGCGCCCTCGTCAGCACACTGCTCCCTAGAGCGATGGGCGAGCGCGCCGCAGCCGCCTCGCGGAAGGCAGGCCATAGGTGCGGCGCTCGGCGTAGGTCCAGATCCACGCGCCCCAGGTCGACTACCAGCTGCCCGTTAGGCGCAGCCGCGAGGAACCACCTGTCCACGAGCGGGGCGAAAACCAGGTAGCGCCGCAACGAGTCAGCAGCTCGGCTGAGACGCGCAGGACGATACCCACTGGCCAGTAACACCGAGTCTCGCGGCGGGACGACCGCTACGACCGTATCGGTGCGCAGTGGCTGAGGCGCCCTCTCGGCTAGGCGACACGCAGCCAGGAGGGCGAGCGCCGCGGTCACGGCGCGCGACCAGAAGCCAGACCTGCCACCGCACACGACGGTCACGACATCACTATCTTATCGACGTGGTCGCGACAGACTATCACCGCCCGGGCACGCTTGTCGAGGCACTAGAGCTAGCGTCTTTGCCGGGAGCAGCCGTCATGGGGGGAGGGACTGATCTCCTCGTGCTCGTAGAGGAGGGGTTGGCACAGCCCTCGCACCTCGTGGACATCCGCGGAGTTCCAGAAGCTAGGGCGATAAACTGGAGTTCGAGCGGTTCCGTTACCATCGGAGCTGCCGTCGAGCTGTCGACTATTGCCGGCGATTCGCTATTGCGAGAGCGGTTCCCTGCTCTGGTCGAGGCGTGTGCAGCCGTGGGGACGCCGGCGCTCCGAAATATGGGAACGTTGGGTGGGAACCTATGTCAGCGGCCGCGTTGTTCGTATTTCAGAAACGGCTTCGCATGTTGGAAAACTGGCGCGCACTCGTGCCCAGCTGAACAGGGTGAGAATCGCCAGCTGGCGATCTTCGGAACCGGACCGTGTCGCGCCGTGCATCCCTCGGACACTGCGGTAGCGCTATTAGCACTGGACGCTAGGCTGCACCTGGCGAGCTCCGCTGGGCAGCGTACGGCGTCGGTGGGCGAAGTGATATCCACCTCCGACCCCACGCGCGAGACGCTCCTTCGACCCGGCGAGCTCATCGTAGCGGTCGAGTTACCTGCGGAGGCAAGCAGCGGTACGCAGACCTATACGAAGCTCATGCAGCGCGGCGCTTGGGATTTCGCCCTGGTTTCGCTGGCAGCGGTACGCCATGCAGATGGCACGGTGAGGCTGGTGTTGGGAGGAGTGGCGGGTTCGCCGTGGGAAGTGGACCGCTCGGTGGAAGAGCAATGCGCTTCCGGTAGACTCGCGGAAGATGACGTGGATTCGTTGGTGGATCGCGCCCTCTACGACGCGCATCCGCTCGACGGCAACGAGTACAAGGTCGTTCTGGCTCGTTCCCTTCTGCGCCGCGGGATACGTTTTGTCGCGGGCTTGGCAAAGGAACCTTAGCGCTTACCAGCGGGCAGTATGCATCGATTCGGGGTTGTTTTTCTGCGTGAGTATATGGAGCGCGTGCGCACCAAGTGGTTCTTTGTGGCCACCGTTTTCGGCCCCTTGCTTTTGGGTTTGCTCCTTTTCCTACCCGCTTACATGGCAGCCAGAACGGCCGCATCGGCGGACGTGGCGCGGATTTGGATTCTCGACGCGACGGACAGCGAGTTGGGTGGAGCGGTAGCGGCAGCGCTAGGTGGCGGACCATTGGGCGATTCCGCCGCGGCACGTTGGGTTCGCGTGTCGGCCGCGGGCTTGGCAGAAGCCGAGTCTAGTGCAGTGGCTGCTGTCCGGCGCAAAGAGATAAAGGGTTTCTTGGTGCTGGATCCCGACCTTCTGCAGCAGGGTCGAGCCCGTTACGAGGGGGTCAACGCGACAGCCATCGCGGACATGAACCGCATCGAGAGTGCCGTAACTCGCGAGTACCTCGCCGTGCGTCTTCGCGAAGCGGGACTAGACGATATGTACGCCAGGCAGTTAGCGCGCTTGCGCTTGCAGCTGGATGCAGAGCGACTGACGCCGAGTGGCCGCGGTGGCAAGGGCGCTGTCAACGCAATCTTCGGTTTCGCCGTGGGCCTCTTGCTCTACATGACGATAGTGTTCTTCGGACAGAGTGTGCTGCGAGGCGTAATGGAGGAGAAGCAGTCTCGGGTGGCCGAGATAGTGGTGTCGAGCGTGCGTCCCGGGGCACTGCTGGCTGGGAAGGTACTGGGGGTCGGTGCTGTAGGGTTGACTCAGCTCGCTATTTGGATCGCGACTGGGGCGGCGCTGGTTCAGTTGCGCGCTCCGATTCTCGGGCGTTTCGGCGTTCAGGTGACGCCACTCCAGATGCCAGCGATCTCGACCGAGTTACTGTCGTTGCTTCTAGTGTTCTTCTTTCTCGGCTACATCCTCTACTCGGCGCTCTTCGCCGCCGTGGGTGCCATGGTTACGACGGAGCAAGAGGCTCAGCAAGCTCAGATTCCCGTGCTCCTGTTGCTGGTAGGAACGGTCATGTTCCTGCAGCCGGTGCTCATGGCACCCGAGAGCGGGATGGCGATAGCGTTGTCGCTGGTGCCGCTGTCGGCGCCGATAATGATGCCGCTGCGCATGACTACGTTGTCGGTACCCTACTGGCAGCTCGGCGTGTCGCTGTTAGGGCTCGGTCTTACTTCCGCGCTCGCGGTGTTCCTGGCCGGTCGAATTTACAGGACAGGGCTTCTCATGTACGGCAAGCGGGCCAGCTTGCGCGAGGTCTTTCGGTGGATCCTGAGGTCAGGGTGAGGTCGAGTGGCCTTTTCTCGAGAACACCAGCGTGAAGTACTGGTGCGATTCCGGTCTCTGGGTCGGAGCTGGGAACTTTCGGGCGAGTTCTATGAACTCGCGAGCCAGGGCGGGTTGAGGCAGTACTTCGACTACGAGTGCGCGCTGGCGGGCTGCTTGGACGATGGCGTTGTCGTCGCGCGGGAGTTTGTGGAAGATATCGCCTTTGAGCACGTCTGCTGCTTCTGTCATCGTTAGGGTGCTGTCGGCTTCGTATCTGTTGAGCAGCAAGCAGATTTTTTCGGCTGAATAACCGAGGCGCCGGAAGATGTTGAGCGTTCGTTGGGCTGCTCTGAGCGCCGGTACTTTTTGCTCGGTCAGCACGAGCAGTCGGTCGGCAGCGTCGAGCACGTTCACGGTATGCGTGTCGAGCTGGTGTCTACAGTCCAAGACCGTGAAGTCGAAGTAGTTCCGGGTCAGTCCGAGCGCGGCGGCCGCCGCGGCGGTTGCTGAGTGGTCGTTTGGCGGCGCGAAGTTTACGAGCCACACTCCGTCGGCGACCTCCACAAGGAGGCTGCGCATCTCCTCGGGTGAGGCGTTTTGGTTGGCCGCGAGGTCGCTGAGGAAGGCCAGGGCTCGTGTCCCGTAGAGGTTTCCCAGAGGGCTCCCTGCAACCGACATGTCGCACACGAGCACACGCGCCTGGCTGTGCACCATTGCCAGTGCCCGGGCGAGGTTGGCCGCGGTCGTAGTGCACCCGACGCCTGCCTTGGCGCCAAATACAGCCAATACCTGTCCAGCGTAAGTCAATGTATTTTCACGTGTTATGGCCAAACGTTTCTCTTTTAAAAATGTGCGCTCGCCGTCACGCGAGCGTCACTCGAAGCTCTTGCCACCGCACCTATTGCGGGGTGGAAGGGCCGGCAACTAGGTGCTTGCTCCGTAGTGTGTGGCCAGTAGTGCCTTAGGATCGGCCCCACTCATACCGCCACAATTCGCCAACATTTTTGTTGAATTATTTGCCGGTCGTGGTTACTGTTTCCGTTGTATGAATGGCGTCGCCGCGCTGCCGCTCGGGTATCGAGGGACCAAGGCCGAGATCCTCGTAGCCCTCAAGAAGGCGCAGCCCCTTACCGCCAAGGAGCTCGCGGCCATGTTCGGCGTGTCCGCGAACGCTTTGAGAAGGCATCTCAAGGATTTGGAAGCGGAGGGAGTGGTGCGTTACCGCCGCGAGGTAAGAGGTGTAGGAGGACCGGTCTTTGCCTACTCACTTACCGAAGACGGCGATGCGCTGTTCCCCAAGGCGTATGGGCAGGCCTTGGCGGAGGTGCTGGACCTGTTGAAGCGGCAGCACGGAGAACAAGAGGTAGTGCAGCTGTTCTGTGCCCAGTGGGAACGGCTGGCCGAAAGGGTAAGAGCAGAGCTAGCCGATCTCCCGATGGAGCAGCGTGCCCAGCGGTTAGCTACGCTACTCACCTCTCTTGGCTACATGGCGGAGGTAAGGGCAGCCGAGGGAGCTCCCCCGCGGCTCACGGAACACAACTGTGCTATCAGGCTAGTGGCGGAACGATTTCCTGAGGTGTGTGCTGCCGAGGAACGATTCATTGCCGATGTGCTCGGCACGCCTGTCAGTCGGGCCGCGCACATCGCCAGGGGAGCGAACTGTTGTGAGTACTGTATCCAGGAAGGTGGGGCGGGTGCGCCGCTGGCGCTGAGCGCAACAGCGAGTGACCAGAGCAGCTGGCAGCCGGCACCCGGTACGGTTCGAGGAAACGAGAGATGAGTGCGAACATAGAACTGCTCGTCAACAAGGACTACCGCTACGGATTCACGACCGAGATCGAAGCCGATACGCTCCCGCCCGGACTCGACGAGGGCGTGATCAGAGAGATCTCGCGTCGCAAAAACGAGCCCGAGTGGCTCTTGGAGTGGCGGCTCAAGGCATACCGGCGCTGGTTGACCATGTCGGAGCCTCACTGGTCGAATGTGCGTTACCAGCCGATCGACTACCAGGGGATTTCGTATTACTCGGCGCCGCGCACTCCGCGGTTGGGCAGCTTGGAGGAACTGGACCCCCGAATCAAGGAAACGTACGACAAGCTGGGGATCCCTCTGCACGAGCAAAAACTGCTGGCCGGTGTGGCCGTGGATGCCGTGTTCGACTCGGTATCGGTGGGGACGACCTACAAAGAAGAGCTCAAGAAGCTGGGGATCATTTTCTGTTCGTTCGGCGAGGCGGTACAGGAGTATCCGGAGCTGGTACGCCGTTACCTGGGCTCGGTGGTGCCTTACAGTGACAACTTCTTCGCGGCACTCAACTCCGCGGTCTTTTCGGACGGGTCGTTCGTCTACGTTCCGCCGGGTGTCAGGTGTCCCATGGAGCTGTCCACCTATTTCCGAATCAATGCGGCCGAGACGGGACAGTTCGAGCGAACGCTCATCGTCGCTGACGAGGGCGCCTACGTAAGCTACTTGGAGGGGTGTACGGCGCCGCGGCGTACGACGCATCAACTCCATGCAGCCGTGGTCGAACTAGTGGCTTTGGACCGTGTGACCATCAAGTACTCGACCGTCCAGAACTGGTATTCCGGGGACGAGGAGGGGCGTGGCGGGGTGTTCAACTTCGTGACCAAGCGAGGGAAGGCGTTCAACCACGCCAAGATTTCCTGGACTCAAGTGGAGACCGGTTCCGCCATCACCTGGAAGTACCCTAGCGTGATCTTGCAGGGCGATTACTCCACGGGCGAGTTCTACTCGGTTGCTGTGGTAAACAACAAGCAGCAGGCCGACACCGGCACCAAGATGATCCATATCGGGCGCCACACGAAATCCACGATCGTTTCCAAGGGGATATCCGCGGGCGAAGGGAACAACAGTTATAGGGGGCGGGTGCTGGTGCTGCCGCGGGCGGAAGGGGCTCGCAATTATACCCAGTGCGACTCGATGCTCATCGGCAATCGCTGTGGAGCTCATACCTTCCCATATATCGAGGTGCAGAACAACAGCGCCATCGTAGAGCACGAGGCTAGTACTTCCAAGATCGGCGAAGATCAGATTTTCTACCTCCGGCAGCGCGGACTTTCGACGGAGCAGGCTGTCTCGATGATCGTGAGCGGCTTCTGTCGCGAGGTTTTCAAGGAACTCCCGATGGAGTTCGCTCTCGAGGCTCAGCAGTTGTTGGGAATCACACTCGAGGGGAGTGTGGGCTGAGTTTCGGACAGCTGTCGATTTCAACCAACAGCGATACTTAGCGTGGACGATGCTTACGATAACCGACCTGCGCGTGAGCGCCGGCGACCGCGAGATACTCAAGGGTGTTTCGCTGGCTGTAGGCGCTGGCGAAGTGCATGCGATCATGGGGCCTAACGGCTCCGGCAAGAGCACCTTGGCACAGGTGTTGGCCGGACACCCTGGCTACGAAGTGACTGGCGGTGCGGTGACCTACCTCGGGGAAGATCTCCTGGCGATGGAGCCGGAGGAGCGAGCTCAGAAGGGGCTTTTCCTGGCATTCCAGTATCCAGTGGAGATCCCGGGCGTGTCCAACGCGTACTTTCTGCGAACCGCGTACAACGAGATTCGCAAGGCGCGCGGCCTGCCCGAGGTGGATCCGATGGAGTTCCTCGACATCATGACCGAAAAACTGCGCTACGTGGACATGGACGAATCGATGCTGAATCGTTCCGTGAACACGGGCTTTTCGGGCGGTGAGAAGAAGCGGAACGAGATTCTGCAGCTGGCCGTTCTGGAGCCTCGCCTCGCCATCCTCGACGAGACGGACTCCGGTTTGGACATAGACGCGCTGCGGACCGTGGCGGATGGCGTCAATCGCCTGCGCCGTCGTGACAATGCGTTTGTAGTCGTGACTCACTACCAGCGCCTACTCAACTACATCGTTCCCGATCATGTGCACGTTCTCGTGGATGGCCGAATCGTGAAGTCGGGAGGAAAGGAGCTAGCGCTGGAGTTGGAAGCGCGCGGTTACGATTGGGTGACCGCCGAAGCTGGTGTGACCGCGGAGGGGTGAGGTGACCGGGATTTCGCTGGAGCGCTTCGGAATCACCGAACACGAGGGTCCGGGATGGTTAGCCCCGCTGCGCCAAGAGGCGCTGGACTCGTTTCGCAACTGGGGATTCCCGTCGACTCGCGACGAAGACTGGCACTTTACGAATCCAGGCCCTATAGCGGAGGCGGCTCTCGAGCCGATGGCGCCCCCCACCGGGCTGGTCGCGGCTAGCCAGGTGGAGGAGCAACTGTTGGGGCTGGGAGACGCACCGCGGCTGGTATTCGTCAACGGACGTTACGTTCCCGCCCTTTCGAAGTTCGATACCCTGGAGTCTGGCGTGCGCGCCATGACCTTAGCTGGCGCGATGCACGAAGAGCCGACGCTGCTGGAGCACTACCTTGGCCGCATCGCGGTGGCGGATCGCCCGGCCCAGGCGTTTACCGCCCTGAACATGGCCGGTTTCCGTGACGGTGCACTGGTACACGTGGCGGCGGGTGTCCAGGCGGCCCGGCCAGTGCAACTCCTCTTCATCGCCGACGGGGCGGCGCGTGGGGGAGTCGTTCACCCGCGCGTACTGATCGTGGCCGAGGAAGGTGCGCGCCTGGCTGTGATCGAGCAATACCTGTCGTTAGGTGGCAGCGAGTACTTCACCAACGCCGTAACGGAGTTGGAGGTGGGACGCGGTGCCACGATCGAGCATCTGAGATTGCAGCGTGAGGAGCGCAGTGCTTTCCACGTCGGATCGGCGGTGGCCCGCCAGGAGCGCGAGTCGCACCTGTATTCGTTCTCGTTTTTGACGGGAGCGCGCCTCTCGCGAGTGAACATTTATACTACGCTGGCCGGGGAGCGTTGTGGTGCGGCACTCAACGGTCTCTACATGCTGGACGGTATCCAGCACGGCGACCATCAGACACGTATCGAGCACGCTCAACCGGAATGTTATAGCCGGGAGCTGTACAAGGGGATTCTGGATGGGGCCTCGCACGGCGTTTTCAACGGAAAAGTCTACGTACACCCCGTAGCGCAAAAGACGGATGGCAAGCAGACTAACAACGCATTGCTGCTCTCGGAGCGAGCTCGCGTAGATACCAAGCCCCAATTGGAGATTTTCGCTGACGACGTGAAGTGCACGCACGGTGCCACGGTAGGTCGGCTGGACGAGGCTGCTCGATTCTATATGCGCAGCCGCGGCATCCCCGATCGCGAGACGCGGCAGTTGTTGACCTACGCGTTTGCAGCCGAGGTGCTGGAGACGATTCCGCTGGAGCCGCTGCGCGACGCTCTGGAGCGCCTGACGCTCGCTCGCTTCACCGACGCACCTGCCACCTAGAGGGTCTCGTTATGTCCCGGGTAACGAGCGAGGCGATTGCCGGTAGAGGCCATGCTGTCGGGGGAGATTCGGCGTCCCTGGATCCTCGGGTGTTGAGGTCGGACTTCCCCATCTTGTCACTGCAGCCGCGTGGCAAGCCGCTCGTTTACCTCGATAATGCGGCCACCAGCCAAAAGCCACGATCGGTTATCGAGGCACTGGAGCGCTATTACGAGTCCGAGAACGGCAACATCCATCGTGGTGTGCACTATCTCAGCGAGCGCGCGACGGAGCTGTACGACGCCACGCGCGAAGCGGTGCGTCGCTTCATAAACGCCGCCAGTGCCCGAGAGATCGTCTTCACGCGGGGAACGACCGAAGCCATCAACCTTCTGGCGTTCTCCTTCGGCTCCGCCTTCGTCCGGGAAGGCGACGAGATCGTCATCTCGGAGATGGAGCACCATTCCAACATCGTTCCCTGGCAGCTTCTCAGGGAGCGCAGCGGTGCCGTTTTGCGCGTCGTACGTGTCACCGACAGTGGCGAACTGGACCTGGATGCGTATGCGGCGATGCTCGGCCCGCGTACGCGCCTGGTTGCGCTCACCTGGGTGTCGAATGCCCTGGGAACCGTCAACCCGGTAGAGGAGATCGTGAAGCTGGCACGGGCGCGTGGCGTCCCGGTCATGCTCGACGCTGCTCAGGCAGCGCCGCACCTCCCGGTGGATGTGCAGCGAGTCCTCTGCGACTTCCTGGTCTTTTCGGGGCACAAAATGCTGGGTCCCACCGGCGTGGGAGTCCTGTACGCCCGCGGCGATTGGCTGGAAAAGCTTCCGCCGTATCAAGGCGGGGGTGATATGATCGAGACGGTAACCTTCGAGAAGACTACCTTCGCGCCGCCGCCGGCACGTTTCGAAGCTGGCACGCCCGACATCGGCTCAGTGGTCGCCTTCCGCGCCGCCGTGGAGTATTTGGAGCGAGTGGGCCGCACCGCCATCGCTGCTCACGAAACGGCGCTGGCGCGCGAAGCATGCCATGCCCTCGCTGCTCTCCCGGGAGTTCGCGTCGTGGGTTCGCCGCGCGAGCGGGCGGGTGTCGTAAGTTTCGTCATGGAAGGGGTTCATCCGCACGACATCGCTACGGTCCTGGACCAGGAGGGAATCGCGATTCGCGCCGGCCACCATTGCTGCCAGCCGCTGATGCGCCGGTTAGGAGTTCCCGCCACTGCACGAGCTTCGTTCTACTTGTACAACACGCCCGACGAGATCGAACTGCTGGTGAGGGGGCTGCAACGGGTGCGTGCTCTTTTCGGATGACAGAGATAGACGCGCTCTACGAGGAGGTCATTCTCGATCACAACCGCTCGCCGCGCAATTGGGGTGAATTGCCTGGCGCCACGAACCGCATCGAGGGACGCAACCCACTGTGTGGCGACGAACTCACCCTATGGCTGCGCATGGATAGCGATCGCATCGCGGACATCCGCTTCGTAGGGCAGGGGTGCGCAATCTCGCGCGCCTCGGCGTCCTTGATGACCCAGGCGGTGAAAGGCAAGACCCGTGCGGAGGCCGAAGAGATGGCCAATCGTTTCCAGGCGTTGTTGACTGCAGGATTGAGCCCCGAGGAAGCTCAGCGCTTGGGCAGCCTCAAGGCTTTAGCGGGCGTGCGCCGCTTCCCTATGCGGGTCAAGTGTGCCACGCTTCCCTGGCATGCCTTGCGCGGTGCCCTGCACTCTCAGGAAGTCGTGGAAGAGCGATAGCGCCTCGCCGTGACCGCTGGCTTCGATGGCAGCCGACCGCCCGTAAGTTAGCTTTTGTTCGGTCGGACCAGAGGCTGGAAGCATGGACGCACTGATGGAGCAGAATCCGCACGACAGGGATGCATTCGCAGTCGAGCTACGCGCTGTAAGCAAACGTTTCGCCTCGGTTACAGCGGTGGACGATGTTTCGCTGAAAGTGAGGCGAGGAACGGTTTACGGGCTGTTGGGTCCTAACGGCGCGGGGAAAACGACCACTATTCGGATGATCCTCGACATCATCAGGCCGGACAGTGGAAGCGTCAATCTGTTCGGTCTACCGAACACGCAGCGAGGTATACTGGATCGCGTCGGCTACCTTCCGGAAGAACGAGGTCTGTACCGCAAGATGCAGGTACGGCGGGTGCTGCGCTTTTTCGCACAACTCAAAGGCGTCCCGCAGAAGGAAGCCGATCGGCGCGCCGAAGCCTGGCTGGAGCGTCTCGGCTTGCGCGAGGCCGGACGCGACTGGGGAAACGCCAAAGTGGACGATCTCTCGCGGGGAATGCAGCAGAAGGTTCAGTTCATCGCCACCATGTTGCACGACCCGGAACTGGTAGTCCTGGACGAGCCTTTCAGTGGGCTCGACCCGGTCAATGCCCAAGCGTTGAAGGATGCCGTAGTCGAGCTCAAGCGAGCCGGTAAGACCGTGATCTTCAGCACTCACATCATGGATCACGCCGAAAGGCTCTGCGATGCGATTTGCATCATCGCGCGAGGCCGCAAGGTGCTCGATGGATCGCTCGCGGAGGTGAAGGCTCTGTACGGCAGCCGCCACGTGGCGGTGGCGGTGGAAGACGGCGGGGCTGCTGCGACCGTTTTCCGCGATCGGTCGTTGGTCAAGCGTGTGGACGACAACAATCGCTTTTTCGAACTGGAACTCGCCGATGGAGCCGACCCGCAGGAGCTGCTGAGGCGACTGGTGGAGGTCGGTGCGCGGCTACAGCGTTTCGAACTCGTCCAACCGTCGTTGCACCGAATATTCCTCGAGAAGGTCGGCGCCAGCGGAGTGGAAGAAGGGCTGAGCGGTATCGGCTAGCGGCGTTCCGGAGCCGCCGTACAATAGCGGTCGAACG
>DATMBI010000371.1:0-4518 GCA_035559375.1 Gemmatimonadaceae bacterium
GGTGCCGAGCCGATACCGGTGGCTCGGGTAGCCACGCCGGCCGACATTTTGGAAGCGCGGCGTTACGTCATGCAGCTCTACATGGACGAGCGTGTGCTCGACTACATCGTCGATATAGTCATGGCCACTCGCTCACCGGGATCGGCTGGACTTCCCGACCTGGCACCCCTCATAGAGTTCGGAGCCTCGCCGCGGGCCAGCATCGCGCTGGCGCAGGCCGCTAGGGCCCACGCGTTTCTGCGGGGTAGGGACTACGTTACCCCCGAGGACGTCAAGGCCATGGCTCCCGACGTCCTGCGCCATCGCATCATCACCTCTTACGAGGCGGAGGCAGAGGGCGTGAGTTCCGACGACATCGTTAGGCGCGTTCTCGGCGCCGTGCGGGCGCCCTGAGCCATGCCAGCAGGCGCCACCGCGATTCCAGCCGAGCTGTTGCGACAGGTGCGCCGCATAGAACTCTTCAGCCGGCGTCTGGTGGATTCGATGTTCGCGGGAGCGTATCGTGCAGTCTTCAAGGGGCAGGGTGTGGAGTTCGCGGAGGTGCGAGAGTACTCGGCGGGTGACGAGGTCCGAAGCATAGACTGGAATGTCACCGCCAGGATGGGACGCCCGTTCGTCAAGAAATACGTCGAGGAGAGAGAGCTGACGGTCGTGCTAGCAGTCGACCTGTCTGGCTCGATCTGGTTCGGGAGCGTACGCCAGCTCAAGGCCACGATGGCCGTGGAGCTGGCAGCTGTTCTGGCTTTGGCTGCTGCACGCAACAACGACCGCACCGGGCTGCTCCTTTTCAGCGATCGGATCGAGCACTTCGTCCCTCCGCGTAAGGGCCGCAGGCAGGCACTGCGCATCGTTCGCGATCTACTTGCCTGGCGGCCGCAGGGCGTCGGTACGGACCTCGGCGGTGCTCTGGAGTACCTGCGGCGACTACTAGCGCATCGCTCGGTCGTATTTCTGCTCTCGGACCTGCTGGCGAACGGTGCGGAACGCGCGCTGAAGCTGTTGGTGCAGCGCCACGACGTCATAGTCGCGACGATAGAAGATCCCGCGGAGTGGGTGTTGCCGGACGTAGGCTTTGCGAGGATGCGGGACGCGGAGACTGGGGAGATCGTGGAGGTAGATACGAGCCACCCGGCAGTACGGCGTGCCTTCCAACAGCGGAGTGCCGCTGAACGTGAAGCCAGGACAAGAATGCTACGGCGCCTGGGGGTAGACGAGATCGTCTGCAGGACCGATCATGGATATGTCGACCCACTGCATCGTTTTTTCCGAGCGAGGGGCGAGCGCGCTAGACGGCGATGATAGGGGTACTGGCAGTAGTGACGTCGATGTTGCAAGCGGTGATGCAAGCGCCACCGCAGGTGAGTGTGCGCGTCGAGCCAGAGAGCGTCAGCGTGGGCCAGCCGTTCGAGGTCGCAGTCGTAGTGCGCGCTCCGTTCTTCGCGAAGATAGCGTTCCCCGCCACCCCAAGTGTAAATGCCATAGAGCTGCTGGACCCAGTACGCATCAGTCAGCGCGACGGGTGGGACATTCGCGAAACGACTGCCACCTACCGTCTGGCAGCGTGGGACGTAGGTCGGTTCGATATCGTCTTTCCACCGCTACGCATTCACTCGCTGGACGTGGAGCGGGACGTGGCTGTGCCGCAGCGGGCACTATTCGTAGTGAGCGTGCTACCCTCGGACACTTCGCTTCACTATCCTCGGCCAGCACGCGATGTGTTCAGCGGCGCACTGCCCTGGTGGATCTGGACGCTGGTCATCGCGCTACTTGCGGCCGCCACGGTGTGGCTTCTCGCACGATTCCATCGCAAGCGGCCGGTGCAAGTGCGACATGAGCCAGACGCGTCAGTGGAGGCACTGTTCGATAGGATAGACACTCTGGGCCTTTTCGAGGTCGGAGAAGCTGGCAGACACGTTGTATTGGCAGCTGACGCCCTACGAGAGGCGCTCGCCAGGGAATATCCCAGGTTGCGCACTTCGCTCACCAGCCACGAACTCTTGGGGGCGTTGCCTGAAGAACTCGCAGCACTGCGACCAGTTCTGGCCGATCTGTTGCGCGATATCGACTCGATCAAGTTCGCTATGGCAGAGGTGACGCCCCAGCGCGCCAGGGAACTCGCGCAGACAGCTCGCCAGCTAGCGATAGCACTGCGCGAGCAACGCCCGAGTACGAGGGAGGAGGCGGCCTGATGGCTATGGTCGTCGACTATCCGTGGCTGGCTGTGGCGGCACCGTTAGGCGGGGTGTTGGGATGGTATCTTGTCAGGCGCGTCGAGTCACGCCGGTTAGAGCGCTTGCACCGCTTTGCGGAGCCGCGACTGTTGGCTCGCCTCGGAGTGGCGCCATCGGATCGGGATGCGCGTTGGTCCTCCGTTCGCTGGGGAGCGGTACTGTTTCTCGTGCTGCTGGCGCTTGCCGGCCCTCGCTGGGGGAGTGAAACGCTGCGAGAAGAGAGCGAAGGGTTGGACATGGTGCTGGCTCTCGACGTCTCGACCTCGATGTTGGCTACCGACGAGGTCCCTTCGCGGCTGGAGCGCATGAAACGAGAGGTCCGGCGCCTGATCGGCCTCTCTTCCAGTGGCGATCGCTTTGCGCTGCTGGCGTTCGCTGGAAGAAGCTACATCCTCACGCCTCTCACGAGCGATCGCGGTGCGTTGGAGCTGTTTTTGGACAACCTGGATCCTGCTGTAGTGGGGCAGCAGGGGACTACCATGTCGCTTTCCATCGAGCAGGCCGTCCGGCTGCTGGATGCCGCGCCTAGCGAGGCCGGGCGGGTGATAGTCGTCATGAGCGATGGCGAGACGTTCGAAGAAACCGATGCGGCTTTGGAAGCGGCCCGGCGTGCCGGACGCGCGGGTGTGGGGATCGTGACAGTGGGGTTCGGGACCGCGGAGGGTAGTACGATACCTGTGAGAGTCAACGGGAAAGTATCGGCCAAGGTGGACGACGAGGGGAACGTGATCGTGACGCGCTACCGCGCAGATGTCCTGAGGGCGGTTGCACGTGCAGGCGGGGGCACGTTCGTGGAGGCAGCGACGACAGACAAGGCAAGTGCTGTGCAGCAGGCTGTCGCTGCCGTAAAACGAGCTGGGCGCACTGCGACAGTGAGAGCGCAACTACCGCCACGCTTCCCGTGGTTCCTGACGCCAGCGCTGCTGCTTCTCCTTTTGCGGAAGCCAGGGCCGCGGTTGCGCTACGCAACGACCGCGATCGCGGTAGCAAGCTTGGCAGCGTGTTCGCTCCCCCCAGTCGCACAGCGACAAGCTGCGGACAGCTACCGCCGCGGCGACTACAGAGCGGCACTGGAGCTTTACCGGGATATCGTAGAACGAGGCGATCGCAACCCAGTCGCGATGTACAACCTAGGTACCACGATGCTAGCGCTGGACTCGCTGGAGGCCGCCGAACAAGTGCTGGCTGGCATTGCTGGCGAAATAGAGGACGATGTGCGTTACCGCGTGTGGTACAACCTCGGCCTGGCTCAGCTCCGCAGGGGCCTTCGAGAGCAGTCGGACAGCGATAGTGGACGAGCCGAGCAGGCGCTCGAGGCTACGCTCGCGACGTACAAGCGTGTCTTGCTGCTGCGTCCTTACGATAGCGATGCCAAGTGGAACTACGAACTGGCCTTGAGGCGGAGGCGCCAGCTCGAAGGTAGCGGTGGAGGCGGCGGTGGTAGCGCCGGTGGAGGTGGAAGTGGCGCTGGCCAGCAGCCGAACGCAGACGATCTCCAGAGGATGCGAGCAGCAGAATTGTTGAACAACGCTGCACGGGAGGAGAGGCAAGTGCAGGCCCGGCGTCAGCGCGAAACACGCACAACGATACCTCCTCGCAGTCGGGATTGGTAAGATTGAGTTGCCTTCCGCTGCTGTATTTTCTTGCCGCACAGGCACCGGATCCCGAGCGGCTGAAAGACACTCTGTCCGCCCTGGTGAGGCACGGTACGCCGGCCCCTGGAGTCATGGTTGCGGTGCGGGCTGCGGCGGTCCCTGACAGCGTTTACGTGGGTCAACAGGCTACTTACCAGGTCGCCGTGTACATTTCCGACGAGGTTCGGCTGCGCTTGCGCCGCAACCCTCAGATCGTACCTGGCGAGATGCGGTCCATAATGGCATTCGATCTGGCGCAGCCGGTGCTCCACGAGCGTTTCGAGCTAGGTGCTCGCTACCAGGTCCATGTATATCGACGAGCTGTCTTCGCCGTCGCACCAGGTATCCACACGATCGCTCCCAGTAGGCTGAGTTACACGCTGCGTAGTGGTCCATCTCTTTTCTCGCGCGACGAATCGCGCAGTGAAGCTAGCGACCCGATCCGGATTGTCGCCGTGGAACCGCCAGCTGCCGGTCGCCCTACAGGGTACTCTGGCGCGGTAGGTCGCTTTGCAGCGGAGATACGATCCTCTGCACGGCACGTTACGGTCGGCGTTCCATTTACGATTACCGTAGCGATCGCGGGTGCCGGCAACATTGCGATGTTGCCGCGGCCGGTGCTTCAGGTTGGTGCCGAAGCGATAGCGGCGGGC
>DATMBI010000372.1:0-3035 GCA_035559375.1 Gemmatimonadaceae bacterium
CCGCCATGGCCGGATCGCTGTCTAGAATGCGCCTGGCCTCGCGGACGTGCTGTTCGGCAGCGGCCTTGTCTCCCCGCCGCGCTGCGATGCGACCCAAGGCGTGCGCCAAGCGAAACTCCCAGAGGCTCTTGGGATGAGTCCGCGGCTCCGGTTCCTTGAGACCCAGCTCGTAGCCCTTGCGGTACCACTGCTCGGCGGTGTCCAGGTCGCCAGCGTCTATGCATACGCGGGCGCCCTCGTTGGCCATTTCGCCTTGCTGGAAGAAAGCGTTCTGCGGCTCGGCCTCTTCTCGCGTGCGCCAATAGTCGATGACCATCTGCTCGTACTTGATGGTGTTAGCGCAGTCGCCCTCGAACGCATAGGACATCGCCATCCGCCGGTACGCCTGGGCCTTCTGGGCAGGGTCGCTGACTGTGTCGATGAACGCCTGAAGGACGGCACGCGCCTCGCTACCGCGTCCCTCGTGATCCAGTCGTGCCGCCTGCTGCAGAGGGCCTGGCGGTCCACCCCCGCGGCGCTGCGCCATCGCAGCATCCGCCAGCAAAAGCATTCCCCACAGTGCCGCACATTGCCATCCGAAAGCGAACGAACGCTTCATGGTTCTTCCCTCCCTGGCTTTGCAACGCGGTTGCCGAAGCGGCGGCTCGCGCCGCACCACCGCAGTATTACCCGGCAATACTTAGGCTGCAAGCGCACCTAGGTTCAACCCCCGTCTTGTGCCGGTCCACGCAGGGCTTACATTCGCGACGAGCGCTGACACCATGGGCTATACACGACGCAGCTTCCTTGCCTGGCTCGGCACTTTGCCGCTGCTGTTCCGAGCACGTGGTAGCCCTGCCCTTGGGCTTCCGAGACCGCCGGGACCTGTGGAGTCACAGCCCCGACAGCTCGATCCAGTTCTGCTGCACAGTTTGGCCGAGGCCGTTCTTCCTAGCGAACTGGGAGCCGCTGGAATTGGAGCCGCAGTTACTGAATACCGCGGATGGATCGCCGAGTACCGAGCGGGTGCAGAGCTGCTCCATCCGTACGGCAGCGCAGAGATTCGTTATGCGGAGGAGCTTCCGCTGGCGAAATGGCGTGATCAACTCCTGGAGCTGGACCGTGTCAGTCGGGCTAGGTACGGCCAGGGTTTTTCGGAGCTAGAGCGCGACCGCCGAGCAGAGATCGTGCGCGCGGCCCTATCCGGCGAGGCGCGCACGGTCCTCCCCGCACCAGCGGACGCATCTCATGTGGCCATTTCTCTGCTCGCGTTTTTTTGTGCGTCGGCGGCCGCTACCAATCTGTGCTATCGAGCGCGGATCGACCCGTTGCAGTGCCGTCCTTTGAGTGACGCCCCGCGCCGTCCACTGCCCCTGGCTTCGATCGAAGGCGCCCGGCCGCCCGCACCGGCCCCAGGGCTGTGGCAGGAGGAACTAGGCTCGTGAGGCGTGTGGTCGAAACCGACATTTGCATAGTCGGTTCGGGGATTACTGCCGCTTTGTTGGCCGAGAAGTTGACCGCCGAGCGTAGTGCCAGCGTCCTGGTCGTAGAGGCGGGCGACGACGTACCGGAACCGTCGCAATGGGCTACGCTGAGGAAGCGCTACCTCGCTTACGGTGAAAGCCCCTGGCTTCGGGATCACATCGACGGCATGGAAGCGCAGGGAATTCAGTCTCGGTCGATGTGCGTCGGGGGGCTGGCCATGCACTGGGGTGCCGTTACCCCGCGTTTCAGTCCCGAGGACTTCAAGACGCGATCTCTCTGCGGCGTCGGGGTAGACTGGCCAATTTCGTACGAAGATCTCGAGCCGTTTTACCAGGAAGCCGAAGAGCGCATGGGGGTAGCAGGCGAGCAAGGCCCAGAGGATCTGGATCCGCGGGGCAGGCCTTTCCCTATGCCGATGCTTCCTCTCTCTTACAACTTGGTTCGCCTCAAGGAGTGGGTAAACGCCGCTGGGATACCGGTATGGAGCCAGCCTTCAGCCAAGAACTCCGTGCCCTACCACGGCCGTGCCGCCTGCTGCCGCAACGATACCTGCTCCCCCATTTGTCCTGTCGGAGCCAAGTATACGCCCGATGTCACCTGGCGGGCACTGCGCGCTCAGGGACGTGTGACGCTCCTGGTACGTACGCTGGTGCGGCGCCTCGTCGTGGCGGAGCGCAGCGATCGCGTCGAGTATGCGCTGGCAGTGCAGCGCGACCGGCCTAACGAGGAACTCGAGATCAGAGCTGGCGTCTTCGTGCTAGCAGCGGGTTACGTCTGGAGTTCGCACCTCTTGCTTCTTTCTTCTAGCTCGCGCTTCCCTAACGGGCTGGCCAATGCTTCGGGACTAGTCGGCAAATATCTGTGCGGCCATCGCAGCGTGCAGGCGTTCATCGAGCTGCCGATCCCGCTTTACCCGGGAATGAACGTTCAGCACTCGTTGGTTTCCAAGTACTTCATGCGCCAGCCGCGTTATCAGCGTTACCTACGGCACGATCTGCGAGTGTGGGAATCGGCGGTCGGAAGGGAACCGCGTCTGCGCAACGACCGAGGAGAACTGTTGCTGGGGGATGCTCTCCTGGCCGACTGGCGGTCTCGGGTGGCCAATCGTTCGACGGCCCGGGTGCGCTGTTACTGCGATGTGATTCCAGCACGTAACAGTGAACTCACCCTGGATCCATCGCGCCGCAATGCTTGGGGCGATCCACTCCCCCGCCTCCAGTGGCGCGACGCGCCGGAGTCCCAGGAGCTCAGGGGTTGGAGCGAGGAACGCATCCGCGAGCTGTTCGACCGCTTGGCACGTGCCGGTGGTGGTCGCGTGCTGAGAAGTGCTGCCGATTCGTTCCAAGACCATCCAGCCGGTGGGTGCCGCATGGGGACGAATGCAGCCGACAGTGTCGTGGACTCTTGGGGGAGAACACACCAGCACGAGAATCTCTTCGTGGTAGGGGCTCCCACGATGCCTAGCGCTAGTTGTGCAAACGGCACACTGACTTTCTGTGCGCTGGCGTTGCGGTCGGCTGTCGAGATCGGCCGACCGTTCCCGCTGCGGAGGTAGTGCGATGCGCCGCTTC
>DATMBI010000373.1:0-11528 GCA_035559375.1 Gemmatimonadaceae bacterium
TCTGAGGACGTTGACTAGGGGAGACAAGAAGCACCTCCTGGACATGCTACACGTCCGCAGCATTCTCGAGGGTGCGACAGCCGCCCTGGCTGCTGAGTACGCTGACGAGCAAACGATCCGGCGGTTGGAAGGAGTACTTGAACGACAGCAGGCGAGCATCGCCGGCGGTGACTTGGGCGTCCATGAGGATGTTGCCTACCACAACGAAATCGCCCGCGCGTCAGGAAATCCGATCCTCGCATCTCTGGTCGCCCTTCTAAGGCAGCATCATTGGTACAACCTTGCAATCACATCCATCCGCGCCGAGGCCGGCGGTCGCTTGGTGGTGGACCATGCCGGAATCCTCGACGCTATTAAGCGGCGGGATCCCGTCGCGGCGCGAAAGGCTATGGAACTGCACCTGCGGACCCTGGCGGAGGATCTGGACCGCTTCTGGAAGGAAACAAGTTCTTTGAAGCAGCACGCCAAGAACCGCGGCACCAGAACGCCCAAGATCGATGTCCGTGCAAGCTGAGGTACGGCCAAGCGGCTGTGTGGTCTGGTTCAATGCGCCTAGGGTGCGTCTCCAGCGCGACGCGTACGACACACGTGAGGATCGATGTCAACGAGTATGAGAACGGGTGCGGACGCGGTCGTTCAGGCGCTGAGCGACGCTGGAGTGCGGCACGTCTTCGGGCTTCCCGGTGACACCGGCGTAGATCTCTACGATGCGCTACATCGAGATGCCAGAAATCTGACTCACGTTCTATGTCGAGACGAACGTCATGCAGCGATCATGGCGGACGTTTACGCACGGTGTCGCAACCAAGTCGCCGTCGTTGAGGTTTCCAGCGGTGGTGGGGCAACGTATTGCGTCGGTGGACTGGGCGAGCCCTTCGCGGCCTCGATCCCTCTTCTCGTGATCAGTTCTGACATCCACGTCGGAAGCAGGAACACGGGCGCCCTAACCGAACTGGATCAAGAGAAACTCTTCAGCAGCGTCGCGAAGTGGGTGCGGCGTGTCAACTGTGCGGACGAGATCCCGTCCCTGGTGGCAGAGGCACTGACGATTGCGGTGTCGGGCCGGCCTGCGCCAGTCGCTCTCATCGTGCCGGAGAACGCTCTCGCTGAGAAGACTCATGCCACTGCGGCTGCTGGTAGCGTGACCGTGCCAGGCGCTCGGGTGCCTGCTGATCCGGCGACGATTGCGAGTGTGGGGTCGGCGTTGGCTGCGGCCGAGCAACCGGCAATCGTGGTCGGTGGCGGAGTGCACACGTCGCAGGCCTATGCGGAGTTGCAGTCGCTAGCCGAGCGTGCGGCAATTCCCATTGCTACGACAATTCAGGGCAAAGGGGCGTATCCTGAGTCGGAACCCTGGTCGCTGGGTGTGGTTGGCGCGAACGGCGGCCGGCCGTACGCCAACGCCTACCTCGAGCGTTCAGACTTCGTGTTGTTTGTGGGAACCCGGGCGAACGCGACCGACACGAACGGTTACTGCTGTCCACCGAGGTCTACGACGGTCGCGCAGATCGACATCGAAGCGGACCGGGCCGGCAGAAACTATCCGGACGGCGTGAGGATAATCGCGGATGCCAAGTCTGCGCTGGCAGCCTTGGTTGCTGAGGTCCGTGGGACGAACGGGCGACGCGTGCATCTCCTACGTCAGTTGGAGGAGTTCCGGCAGGCCTGGCGCGCCCAGCCGACGGCGGTGGTGCCCAAAGGAACGATCCACCCCCTGACAGTCCTTTCGATGCTGCGCAACGTGTTCGGCGACGACGCACTCATCATCGCCGACTGCGGAACGGCAACCCCGTACCTCGCGGCGCACTGGGAAACCAAGACGGCGGGTCGACGACTGGTGATGCCCCGCGGCCATGGCGCGATGGGCTATGCGATTCCCGGTTCAGTCGGAGCTGCACTTGCTCATCCAGGAGCCCGCATCGTGTCAATTACGACCGACGGCAGTCTCGGGATGGCATGTGGTGAACTCGAGACGATCGCGCGGCTGGGACTGCCCATCACAATTGTGCAACTGACTAACGGTTCCTACGGGTGGATCAAGATGCTCCAACACCTGTACCACGACGGTCGATACTTCGGAGTCGACATTCAAAGAGTAGATGCTCCACAGATCGCAAGGGGTTTCGGCGTGTCGGCGACGCGAGTGAAATCAGCCGAATCGCTTCGTGAGGCACTAGAAGCGTCAGCTCAGTCGAATGGTCCGGCTTTTGTCGAAGTGATAATACCCAATCTAACTGAGCTCGAGCCGCCGGTGGCTCCCTGGATGGCTGCGCTGAGCGGCTCCGGGGTCGTACGCCCGGTTTATTGAACGCACTGAGTGAGTATTGATCCTTCCTTCAACGGTAAAGGTTCGTCCAGGAGCTTGGTATGATCCCCCTGCGCCTGTCGCTTTGCGGGCTGCTTGTTGTTACGCCGTCATTCCCGGATCCTGTGCCCTCCCAGATGCAGCGTGAGCCATCCAGCGGGACCGACCGTAGCTCGCCTCATCCGAAGGCGCCGGGGTTTACGCTGGAGCAGGTGGTCCAGACCCGCACCCTCGGTCAATTTGCCCTGTCTCCTGGCGGGGGCGCCGTGGCCTACGCCGTGGTTGGCTACTATCTGCAATTCCCGGTTGTTCCGCGGTTCGGCGAGGACAACAACATTCGCGTTGTCGATCTGGAGACCGGCCGCATCACTCAGGTGACCTCAGGAGACAGGCCCAAAACCAGACCCGTGTTTTCGCCTTCTGGACACCACATCCTGTTTGAGTCGGACAACGACATTTGGCTCACCGAGCTGATGACGGGACAAACGAGGCGGCTCACGATGACGGTGTTTGGTGCCCGCAACAGCCAGCCGACATGGTCGCCCGACGGGCGTCGGATTGCGTTTATCTCCGACCGGGGCGGCGGAACGGATCTTTGGATCATGGGGATCGAGGGCGACAGAAGCGAGCTGATGCAACTCACCCGCGATGACGCCACCGAGTCAGATCCCCAATGGTCTCCGGATGGTCGGCTCATCGCGTTTTCGGCCAAACTGCCGGGTGAGGACTACATGGCAACCGCGATCTTCACGGTCGCTTCAGCTGGTGGTCTGCCCCGTCGGCTCACGGCCAAAGACAGAGTGGACAACTTCGCTCCTCGATGGTCACCCGATGGAACCCGGCTCGCCTTTCTCTCCGATCGAAATGGGTACGTTCGGGTCTGGACAATGCTCCCCGATGGCAGGGACCTGCAGGAGTTCGATACCGGACCCCATGACTCGATGTCTCCGTACTGGACGGTGCGGCCCGTGTGGTCACCGGATGGCCGGCAGATCATGGTCTCGGTCAATGTACGAGGGTCGTTCAAGCTGGCCGTCATCGATGTGGGCCGTCGCCGCGCGGAGTGGGTGGAGGAGCAGATCGGTCATTACCACGAGGTCGGGTGGCGTGCTGATGGATCATTGGTTTACGCCTACGAGAACGCCTGGTCGCCGCCTGACCTATACACGCGGCCCGCCGTTAGCGGGACGCCCAGGCGCCTTACCAACTCTTCGCATGTGATGTTCCGGCGGGAACACTTCAGCGAGGCCCAGGACGTTTCGTTCCGCTCGGTTGATGGATTCGAAGTTCCGGCGTTCCTGCTCAGACCGGCTGACTTGTCGAGCGGCAGTCGAGTCCCCGCGATCGTTGGCATGCATCCCAATAGCTACGGCCAATCGTATCGAGACAATTGGAACCCGTTCTACCACTATCTCGTGAGTCGGGGATACGCTGTCCTGCTTGTGAATCATCGTGGTGGTGCGGGCTATGGAAGGGCATTCCGGGAGCAACTCATCGGTAACTGGGGCACGGGAACGTTCGAGGACGTGAAGGCCGGAGCCGCCTTCCTCAAGAGTCAACCGTTCGTGGATCCGGACCGCGTGGGCATCATGGGCTTGAGCATGGGCGGCTATCACACCCTCCTTGCCTTGACGAAGACACCTGGCCTATTCCGCGCTGGTATCGATTTGATGGGCATCACGGATCTACGAAGCCCGTTCTCGCCATATCGGGTGGGCGTCTCGGAAGCGGAGAACCCGGACCTGTATCGACGCATTTCACCTATCACGTCTGCCGACCAGCTGCAGGAACCGCTCTTGATCATCCACAGTGATCAGGACCGTAACGTTGTACCACAACAGACCTACCACCTTGTGGATGAGCTCAGGCGCCTCGGTAAGGCCTTCGAGCTGCGCTTGTACTACGGGGAGGCCCACGGCCTGGCAGACCCGGAACATCAACTCGATTCCTACGAGCGAATGGTGAGCTTCTTCGACCAGCACCTGAGGGGATGGACCCCTCCACGCTGAGGAGGCAGACGTCATGAGCACTCGAGCACAAACCACCCTGTCGCTGGCCATCGCTACGGCGTTCGCCGTCCTGTCGTTGCCGGGGTTCATGCGGGCACAGGCCGCGCCGCAGGTCTTCCGCCCCAAACTACCCCCGGTGCAGACCCAACGCTTCGGGGACCTGGCAGCGGGCCCATATAGTCGCCTGGTGGTACGGAATGTCATGGTCATTCCCGGACACGGCGGCCCGCCCACCGGCCCCCACGATATCCTGATCACGGGGAACGTGATAAGCGATATGCGTTCCTTCGATCCCGCAAATCTGGAGTGGACCGGCGATAGGGTGATTGAAGGGAACGGCATGTACGTCATGCCAGGCATGTGGGATCTGCACCATCACGTGCGGGGAGTTCGGGGCGAACATGTGCCGCTGGAGTACACCTATTACCTCAAGTTGGCCCACGGTGTTACCACCACCGTGCCAGCAACGGACGGCCGGTTCGACCAGATCGCCGCAGACCATGCGGCGGCTGACCGGTACCAAAAACTGGCCCCCCGGATGTTCCCAATCTGGGGTTGGGGACGTGGTGTGACGCTCACGCGAGAACAATTGGAGAACCCTGCGGAGGCCCCTGGGATCGCCAGGGAAATGGTTCGCCAGGGTGCGCGGGTGGTCAGCGTTGGGGGGCTCGCATGGAATCGTGAACTTTTTGGTGCCGCGTGCAGGGCAGTTTGGGAGGCGGGCGGCACCACCACGGTGCATATCCCGCCCTCCGACATCGCGATGGTGAACGCGGTGGACGCAGCTCGCCTTGGTGTCACGTTTATCGAGCACCACTACGGATATGCTGAGTCGTCCCTTCCCCGAAAAACGCAGAACTTCGCTCGAGACTACAATTACGATGATTTCCACGAGCGCTTTCGACACGCGGGCCGGGTTTGGGAGGAGGCTGGCTGGAATCCGGAGACCCGTGCGCGGTTGCTGGGCGAGGTAGCGGATTCGCTTGTGCGCTACGGCGTGACCATGCTGCCCACGCGGGTGGTGTATGAGGTCAACCGCGATGTCCTGAGAGCTCAGTCGCTCCCTTGGCACGCTAAGTACACCCACCGCGCGTTGATGAACGGCAGCGGGGTTGGATCTCCATTCTACCTCTACAACTGGACGCACGACGACGAGGAAGCTTGGCGGTATGCCTTCGACCTCTGGGCTCAGCTGATTTACCAGTTCAACAAGCGCGGAGGCCGCGTGGCGATGGGCACGGATGACAACAATTTCTGGTCTACGGGCGGGTTCTCTAACGTGCGCGAGCTGCAGCTTCTGCGTGAGTCAGGGATGCACACTCTTGAGGTGCTGAAGGCGGCGACGTACAACAGCGCGCAGACCCTTCGGGAGCCACACCTGGGCATGGTTAGGCCAGGGTACCTGGCCGATCTCGCAGTCGTGGACGGCAATCCCGTTGAGAACCTCCACTACTTGTACGCGTTCGGAGCGATCCGCAGGAATGAACGCGGTGATCTGTTAAGAAGTCGGGGTGTTGTTTACACGATCAAGGATGGCGTAGTCATCGAGAACGCCAACCTGATGCGGGAGGTTGCCCGGATGGTTGAGGAGTCTAAGCGCGGCAGCGAACCGTACATCACGGAGATGCCCTTCATTCCCGGCCGCTGAGCAGGTGGAGGGGCCGCCAGGTTCCTGACTGCGGTGTCTGGAGACAGAGGGGGCAGGGTTTACCACGCGGTTATAGCCGTTTGTCAAAGGCGTGGTTGCTACGCGGGCGGGAGGCAGCTAGCTCCTTGACAGACATGGGAGGTATCTTCATACTTGTACCTGATCGTCATTGATGATTAGCTAGGCATCTGTGATGATTGGCAGCGGCCTCAACAGGAAACACTACCCGAAGGGAGGTAAGGGCAACATGAGAGTACTCCGAATTGCCGTCTGGGTAGCCGCTGCGGTTTCGGCCTTTCCAGTTGGGGCCTGGCCCCAGGCCGCTTCGGTCTCCGGAACGGTGCGCGATGCGGCGACCCAACGCCCGCTTGCTGGAGTGACCGTCGAAGTTTCGGGCGCCGAACGAAGCACCACGACGCGTGCCGACGGTCGCTTCGAGCTCGGGAATCTCCCGCCTGGCCCACTAACCATCAGGGTTCGGTACATCGGCTACAGGGCCACGAGCCGACAGATCAGCCTCCCGCCAGGCGGGTCGCAGGCGGCCGACTTTAACCTTACCGCCCAACCGGTGCTGCTTGACGAGGTAGTGGTCACAGGCGTGGGTGTTGCTCAGGAGGCGCGTCGCTTGGGGACCAGCACAGGCACTATCAACGCCGCACGAATCGCCGAAGAACCGATCCAAAACGTGACTGAGGCGCTGACCGGCCGAATTGCGGGCGTGCTCCCCAGTCCGAGAGGTGAAGCGGGGGCCTGGGCGCCGGTTCGGCTACGTGGTCAGAAAAGCATGACGCAACGCAATGACCCGATCGTGTATGTCAACGGGGTGCGCGTTGACGCGTCGGCTGGGGTGTTGCCTGGAATCGCGACGTCCAGAATCAACGATATAAGTCCTCAAGACATCGAGCGGGTCGAAGTGATCAAGGGAGCCGCAGCCGCGACTCTCTTCGGAACGGAGGCCTCGTCTGGCGTCATTCAGATCTTCACCAAGCGCGGCCGGGAGGGTGCTCCGCAGTACAGAGTGTCCGTAGATCAGGAAGTGTCCCGCATCCCGCTTGGACGACTGGATTCGGTACAGGCGTTCGATCGGGTCAACAACCGATTAGTGAGCAACTACCCGGCTGAAGCAATCTTCCGAACTGGGTACCGGCAGGCCTACGCGCTGGAAGTCTCTGGCGGCACTCAAGCGGTGCAATACTTCACGTCGGGTCGATTCATGAACGAGGACGGCGCAACGCGTGCGACCGGTGTCAGAAACATGTCGTTGCGAACCTCGGTCGACATGAATCACGGAAGCAAGCTTCGCTCCGCGCTAGGCGTGAGCATCATTCGGAACCGGATCAAGTCCCCGGGCGGGACGTTTGGCTACATCGGCGTCCACATGCTCGCGAATCCCCTGGCGGCTGATAGCCTGCGACCCTACGGCGAAGCGTTTGCCACCGTTGAAGGTGCCGCCAACGATCGCCACACTGAGGATGCAAACACGTGGACGATTGACGGGCGGGCAACCTACGACTGGCGGCCGAACCTGAGGTCCCAATTGACGGTCGGTCACAATCAAGTATTTCAGGAAACGAGCAGCATTCTCGAACGGGGCGCTGGCAAGATCGTGCTTCTCACGGGAAGGAGAATCCTCAACAAGTTCGACCGCTCCAAACTGACTGTGGACTTCAACACGTCCTGGCAGGTTCGCCTGAGCAGCCAGATAGGGAGCTCGATCTGGGCAGGTGCACAGGGCTTCTTTGAAACGAATAGAGCCGTGCGCTCGCAGGTCACGGACTTTCCCGCCCCAGGGCTAGAGACCCTTTCCGGCGGTGCAACAATCAGCACTCTCGGGGAAGACTTCCAGGAAGTCATCAACGCCGGTGTCTTCAGCCAGTGGCAGCTTGATGTTCAGGATCGCCTGTTCGTGACAGCTGGAGTCCGCGCCGACGGCAACTCTGCCTTCGGTGAGGACTTTGGGGTGCAGACGTACCCGAAGTTCAGCGTGTCATACGTTCTGTCAGATGCACCGTTCTGGCCCGGGGAGCGCGTCGGGTGGGACGTGCTTCGTGTGCGAGGAGCCTACGGCACCTCCGGGCTGCAACCGGGGGCCTTTGATGCAGTACGGACATATCGGCCGCGGACTAGGTTGGACAACAGAGCGATTCTGTGGGCCGGTAACGTAGGGAATCCCGATCTCCGACCAGAACGCTCACACGAGATCGAACTCGGTTCGGACATGAGTCTCTTCGATGGTCGCTTGGGAATCGAACTCACATCCTTCTGGCAGAGAACGGAAGGCGCAATTATGCCTCGGCCCCTCCCGGCTTCGCAGGGGTTCCTCGAACCTCAGCTGGTCAATGTCGGGCGTTTGGAATCTAACGGGATTGAGCTCTTGGTGAGCGTGACTCCCGTCCGGCAGCGTAGCATTGGCCTGAGCATGAGTACGTCGATCGCTACGCTGGACCAGAAGGTCACCGACTTGGGCGGACTGACGCGGTTTCGGTTGGACGGTCAGGGAAATCGTTCGCAGGGCCACATCGCAGTGGGCTATGCCCCAGGGGCACAGATTGGTGTGGTCCTCGACCCTGCCAATCCGTACCGCACGACGGTTTCGATCGACCAGCTCTCCCGGGTCAGTCAGATTGCGCCGAATCTTCTGAAGGATGCGGCCGGCCGGGACTCGTTGGTGTTTCTCGGCAATCCCATGCCGAGCCTGACGGGGACGTTTTCCACCGAATTGAGCCTCGGGGGGAACCTGACGGTGCGAGCCATGCTCTCCGGCGCTTCTGGTTTCACCCTGTACAACGAGAGCAGCAATATCTGGTTCCAAAGTGGTACGAGACCTGATGTGAGTCAGTGGGACTACGAACTAGCGCAGCCCAGCACGTCCACCGAACGACGCACGGAGATCGCGCAAGCCTACGCCAGAAAGCACCCCAGCGTGTTCGGAAACTGGGTCTTCGATGGCGACTATCTGCGGTTCCATGAGCTGAGCCTCCAGTATCAGGTGCCAGCCACAGTTGCCAGGGTGTTCGGTGCAGGCAGCCTCTCTGTCAACCTTGTGGCGACAAACTTGGCTCTGTGGACCCGATGCGAGGACTGCGTGGCGGATCCTGGCGCTGCGGGAGACCGGCCGCTGAACAACGGCCAACGTGTCCTAATCGCGACAGAGCGCTTCAACACCCCGAGTCCGAGAAGGCTCGGTCTGAGCGTGAGGTTGCAATGGTGACGGCGGACCCGAGCGAGGGCCTTGGAATGATGGAGCGGTCCCACAATCCCGGACAATGTTGCAGGGGCTGATCTGTATGGCTTTCTCGAGACGATTGCGATCGCTAGCGCCTGCGTCCCTTGTGCTCGCGGCGCTGAACGGATGCGACATTTTATCTGTGGATAACCCCGGTGACATCGGGGCCGATCAACTTGAGGGCAATCCAGCCATGCTTGAGGCCCTGCTGTATGTGGCACCGGCAGCTGGGGCGGAGTACTACGACGATGCAATTGACGTGGCGGACGTCATCGCGGACGACATGATGCAACCAGGGACGAATGTTGACTGGCTGCTCCCCGATCAGGGTGATCTCGAGACGTTCGTCGAGTCCTACGAGAATCTCTACAACAACCTTGCCGAGGCTTCGTGGAATGCTCGGGATGCGACGCGGAGGATCAAGGAGTTGGTCCCTAATCCGGAAAGCCATGTCGCGATTGCGCGTGGATACTTCTGGGACGGCATCTTGCGCGTGACGCTTGCCGATTTGTTCGATCCGATCACGTTCGATGGGGGACCACCGCTTTCTCCGATAAAGGTGTATCAGGACGCCATCACGATCCTGAATGACGCCGTGCAGGTTGCGCAAGCGGCCAACCAAACAACCCTCCGAGCAGGGGCTCTTGCGACCATCGCTCGCGTACATCGATCCCTGTACTTCGAGCAGAATGACGCGAGCCGGCTCGCGACTGCAGCACAATTCGCAACGCAGGCACTCGCGGTGCAGTCCAACTTCAGAGTCGATGCGGTCTACAACCCTCCGGGCTCGACGAATGTACTCAGTGGCTTCTCGGCGAACTTTGGTAGTCTAACGAACCGCGGTGTTGGCCTGCTGTATGTGAACCGTTTGGATCCCGTAAGTGGTGTGCTAGATCCCCGAGTCCGTGTGAGCACGCTGAGAGGCACCGGCGTGCATGGGCCGTATTACTTCCAACTGAAGTACCCGGAACGGAACTCCCCCGTCGCGGTGAGCCGCTGGCAAGAGGCCCGGTTGATTATTGCGGAGTATCGTCTCGCGACCGGGGACCTCGCAGGTGCCGTCCAAGAGATCAACCTAGTTCGGCAAGCGGCGGGGTTAGGCGTGTTCGCTAGCACTGACGCGGCCCAGATCCGGCAGCAGCTCATCTACGAGCGACGCACTGAGTTTTGGCTTGAGCTGCGGGGCTGGCAGGACCACCGGTACTACGGTGTCTTCCCGGATAACTGGACTGACGCTGCCAGACAAAAAGGACTGAATCGGCGGCTGCCGATTTCCCGGAGGGAGAGAGATAGCAACCCCAACCTCCAAGGTTCGTAAGCAGGAGGACCCGGGCGCTGTAAAGGCTCTTACTTAGATGACGGGCCTCGCGTGGGACCTAACCGCACGCTGCTGAGACCGGCTGGGACATTACGGACGGGGGGATAATGCCGACCACTTACACGCCGACGAACAGACGCGACTTTCTCAGATTGGGAGGGTATTCCTTGGCGGCCCTCGGTTCGTTCAAGTTCTCAACGCTCGAGGCTGTCGCACAGGGGTCGATCTTGCCTCAATCGGTCGGATTGGCCCTGGATTCCTCGCCGCAGTCAAGCAAGCCCTTTCGCTTGACTGAAGCCTGGTATCGCCAGACCGTTGCTCGCTTCCAACAGCGAATCGGAGAGCGGGGTCTGCGCGGCATGATTCTGGCCAACGTGCTGAACTACAATTACCTCACTGGGTACTTCATGTCCGGTTGGGAGCGGCCGGCATGGCTATTCGTTCCAGCCCAGGGCGACCCAACCATGTTTTTCTGCGGAATAGATCGGGAGAACCTCACGCCCTGGTGGATCAAGGACTTGGAGTGGTACTTCGACTACAAGCATGCCGGACCATTCAACCAGACAGTGTTTGAGTCCGGGCCCGAGGTCGATCTGGCCGAGTGGATGCTTAGCGGCCTCGCGAAGCGAGGGTTCGGCGAGGGACGGATCGGCATCGAACGCGAGTTGACGCCGTCCGAGCACCGGCGGTGGTCGACCTCGCTGCCCAGGGCCGAGTTCGTCGTGGCAGGAGACATTCCGCTTCGGATGCGGATGATCAAGACTCCGGAGGAGATAGCGCTTACGCAGGTCGCAATTGACTACCATGATAAGGCTCTTCAATTCGCGCACGATCTCATTGTCAGTAACGCGCCCGGGATCGGCGACTGGGAGGTGCGTCGGCGGACTCGGGATTACATCGAGGACGTGGTGTTCAGCGAGTTCCAGGTCGATGGCCGTCCCAATCACGGGGTCGGCATTCAGCTTGGCTTGGGGTGCCGCGCCGGTCGCGCAACCGGGTATCCGCACCCCAACATGTACTTC
>DATMBI010000374.1:0-5737 GCA_035559375.1 Gemmatimonadaceae bacterium
AGATATGGGCGCGGTGTTGCGCGGTGCGGATGTCGTGTTCTACACAGCTCCTTCGCACGTTTTGCGTCAGGTCGCGTCGGCTGGTGCACAGGCTGTACCCGAGCGGGCTATTCTCGTGGTGGGTACCAAGGGCTTGGAGCCAGCCACCTTGCGGTTGATGAGCGACGTCGTTGCCGAGACGGTTCCAGGTCGACCCGTTGTCGTGCTCTCTGGGCCGAGCTTCGCTATAGAGGTGGCGCAAGGTCAGCCGACGGCAGTAGTGGCTGCCAGTTCGGACCGCGACGCTGTGCGCAGCATCCAGCTAGCGATGAGTTCGAGCACTTTCCGAGTGTATACGAGCGATGACGTCGTCGGTGTGGCAGTTGGTGGCGCACTCAAGAACGTGATGGCTGTGGCTGCGGGGATCGCCGAGGGGTTGGAGCTGGGGCTGAACTCGAGGGCTGCGCTGATCACGCGGGGGTTGGCCGAGATGACGCGGCTGGGCGCGGCCATGGGCGCGAACGTTGCGACTTTTTCTGGACTGGCCGGACTGGGAGATTTGGTGTTGACCTGCACTGGAGCGCTGAGCCGCAACCGCAGTGTAGGAATCGAGGTCGGGCGCGGCCGGAGACTCGACGACGTGCTGGCAGCGAGAGAGACCGTCGCGGAAGGTGTGACGACGACACGATCGGCGTACGCCTTGTCACAGAGGCTGAGTGTCGAGATGCCCATCGTGGCTGCAGTTCAGCGAGTGCTGTTCGAGGGCCAGCCGCCCCGTGCGGCAATGCTGGAACTCATGACGCGGGAGTTGCGAGCGGAGAGAGACGCATGAGCGACGAGCCTGTACAGGAGTTCTTCTCGATCGGCGAAGTATGTGCGTTGACCGACCTCAAGCCGCATGTGCTGCGGTACTGGGAAAGTCAGTTTCGCTTTTTGGCACCGGCCAAGAATCGTTCCGGTAATCGCGTCTACCAGCGCAAGGAGATCGAGTTGATCCAGTTGGTGAAGCACCTTCTTTACGAGGAGAAGTACACTATCGAGGGTGCGAGGCAGAAGATCGACGAGCACCGCAAGTCCGGGCTTCTCAAGGGTCAGGCGCGTGTAGCTCTGGCTGTGGAGACTCTAGCGACAGTCGAGCGCGAACTCGACGAAGCCTTGGCGATTCTCGAAGGAAGGTTGCCGGCGAAAAAAGAAGGCGAGAGGTAGCGTTCTGTGCGCATCTTGGTGACTAACGACGACGGCATCCTTGCCCACGGGCTGGAGTGCTTGGTTCGAGCTGCCGAGAAGATCGGGGAAGTGACAGTTGTCGCTCCCGATCGCGAGCAGAGCGCAACGAGCCACTCACTCACCTTGCACCATCCGCTCCGTCCCATCAGGCGGGGAGAACGACGCTTCCAGGTGGACGGAACGCCCACCGACTGCGTGATGCTGGCTGTGGAGGCTCTAATGGCGGAGCGGCCCGACTTCGTCTTCAGCGGAATCAATCATGGGCAGAACATGGGTGAGGACGTTCTCTACTCGGGCACTGTGGCGGCTGCTATGGAGGGTCTGGCCTTGGGTATCCCGTCCATAGCTATTTCCTTTGCTGGAGGCGACTTGCGCGTCGACATTTCGCACTTGGACGAGCAGGTGGAAGTCCTAGCCGATCTGCTGTCGGACCTGACGAACCTCCCCGAATTTCCAGAGGACACGCTGTTCAACATCAATCTGCCGCCCTTACCTCCGTCGCGGATCCGTGGGGTCCGCCTAACGCGGCTCGGTCGCCGTGTGTATTCGAAATCCATTCAACCGATGAGGGATCCGTGGGGGAGGGAGATCTTTTGGATCGGTGGTGGAGAGATATCCTGGGAAGGAAGCGAGGACTCTGACTTCCGAGCTGTGCACGAGGGCTTTATTTCGGTCACTCCGTTGCACCTCGATCTGACTCACAAGGACGTCCTGGAGACGGCGGAACGCTGGTGGCGACTGAGAGCGACTGCATCTTTGGGATCCGGTAGATCGTGATCGAGTTCCGGGGGGCTAGGCGGCGTCTGGTCGAGACGTTGCGAGAGAAGGGTGTCACTGACCTAGCGGTTCTGCGGGCTGTCGATCTCGTGCCACGACACCTCTTCGTTCCCGATGGATTGGTGCACAGGGCATACGAGGACAGTGCGCTACCGCTGGGTGACGGCCAGACGATCTCTCAGCCTTTTGTCCATGCTATGTCGCTGCAGTTGCTGCAGCTGACGGGAACGGAGCGGGTTCTGGAAGTGGGCACTGGCTCAGGTTACCAGACGGCCTTGCTGGCGACGTTGGCAGCCCAAGTCTTCACCGTCGAGCGGGTGCGCTCACTATTGGATCGTGCAAGGGAGGCACTCCGGCAGTGTGGTGCGAATAACGTTTCCCTAATGCTGGGGGATGGTAGCATAGGCTGGCGCGAGCAGGCACCGTTCGACGCGATAGTCGTCAGTGCGGCAGCCACAGAGGTTCCTGAGCCACTCGCCGAGCAGCTTGCCGAGGGCGGACGGATGGTGATCCCCATAGGGTCCGCGGCAGAACAATCCCTCACACTTTTTCACAAGGTGGGTGGCGCGATACGGCGTCGTGACATCTTCGCTGTAAAATTCGTCCCGCTCAAAGGCAGATTCGGGAGTAGGAAAACGTGACGGCTTGCCATGGAGATACGGTCATTGCGCGACACTCCGTTGTGCTGGGCGACCAGCCGCGCATACACACGATGGCGAAACCGTTTTCGGGAAACCGCAGTAGCATCTCCGCGGCGCGTAGCGCTAGCATGGAACGCCTCGTGGCTCCTTTTGTACCTCTGGCTGTCAGGGCAGAGCGTGCCAAGGCGACCGAAGGGTCGGTTCGGTTGAATGCGGTCGCTGAGCTGCTAGAATGTCTGGCGGCAGGTATAAGGGGCGGCTATGTCGGCTTATGTTCGCAGAGACAACCGTCTGCTGTGACCGTTTTGGCGTCGTTACTCGCCGTGTTGAAAGCGGAGTGCAGGACGAAATCTTGAGTAGCAATGCCACCAGGCTGGTCGTACGAGGCAAGGTGCAGGGGGTGGGGTTCCGGTGGTGGTTGCGGGAGCGGGCGCGCGAACTCGGCCTCAGGGGCTGGGTGCGCAATCTGCCTGACGGAACCCTCGAGGTTGTCGCGGCGGGACCGCGAGCGGCTATGCAGCGCTTGGAGCGATTGGTGCAGAGCGGTCCTCCCAGCGCTGTGGTTGCGGAGGTTGTGCGCGAGGACTTGACAGCCAGCAGCGAACTCCCGTTTCCTTTCGCAATTCGCACATGAGCAGTAGCACCGGTGGCCAGGGCGAAGCCCTCGAGGAACGATTGCGGCGCGGGGTACGCGATATCCCGGACTACCCGAAGCCGGGTGTCGTGTTCAAGGACATTACGCCCTTGCTGGGCGACGCCGCCCTGTTCGCCGAAGCATGCGACGCTATGGCTGAGGCGTTCCGCGCAAGGAAGGTCACTCATGTAGCTGCTGTCGAGAGTAGGGGATTCATTTTCGGGGGGGCGGTGGCCAGAAGCCTAGCGGCAGGTGTGGTGCCAGTGAGGAAGAAAGGGAAGCTTCCATGGCACTCCGAGCGAGAGGAGTACGAGCTGGAGTACGGGAGTGACGCTCTCGAGGTACACCTGGATGCTGTTGCACCGGGTGCTCGGGTGCTCGTGGTGGACGACGTGCTAGCGACCGGTGGTACGGCGGCCGCTACTTGCAGGTTGCTCGAGAAGCTAGGCGCAGAGGTAGTCGGATGCTGCTTTCTCATTCGCTTGTCCTTCCTGCAGGGTCTCGAGCGGCTGGACGGAAGGATCGTCCGGAGCCTGATCGTATACTGAAGGCTCGGTTCCGGGTTCGCCTTGGCGCGAGTAACAGCTAGATTTCGGGCAGCATCATTCCTGCGGGTCGGGATAGGCCCCTGTAGCTCAGATGGATAGAGCAGCGGTTTCCTAAACCGTTGGTCGCGTGTTCGAGTCACGCCAGGGGCATTGCCGGCCGGCGGGCACCTCTCGAACCACTTATTGCTACGATTTGCGAGGTCGAATGGCGAAGACTCGGGCACAGATGGGGAACGACGCGATCGAAGGTGGTTTCCTGGCAGCTGCCAGCGGCTGGATAACGCGGAACGCGAGGCTGGCCGGTGCGGTGGGCGTTGGGCTCTTGCTTGTCGGTGGACTGGTATGGCTTTGGCGTGTCAGCGCGGTGCGCACCGAGACCCGGGCTAGTCAGGAGTTGGCGGAGGCACAGAGGGTCTTCGCGTCCGGCAATCTTCCGCTCGCGGAGTCCGACCTGCGCAGGTTGGTCGAGCGGTTCGGAGGTACCAAGGCCGGAGCTCATGCGCGGCTGCTTCTGGCGCAAGTTCTTCTCCAATCAGGAAAGCGAGAAGAGGCTATAAGCCTCTTACGCCAGCGCGGGGTCCCAGAGCCGTTCCGTGCAGGTTATCACAGTACTCTTGCAGCCGCGCTGGAGGATGCAGGCAGGCCGTCCGAGGCGGCTACTGAGTACCTGGAAGCAGCGAGGTATGCGCTGTCAGACACCGAGGCCGACGCCTTCCGTGGGGATGCCGCCCGTGCGCTGGTCGCTGCTGGTGACACTGCAGGCGCGCGTGGGATCTGGGCAGAACTTGCTGCCAAGGACTGGAGCCCTATAGCGGGCGAAGCTCGCCTGCGGTTGGGGGAGCTGACCGCCAAACCGGTCAGCGGTTCCTGAGAATTCCGGGCCGTTCGCTTTGGCCAGGCGCGAGGTCAAGCGCCGGTTTGTCCCGACGTGCGGCGAAGAATAGGCCGCTTGGGGATAGCGGGCAACTGTCGTGATAGTGTGCCGTTAGTGAGTGGCTCTTTGGGCGGAAACAGTGAATGCGCATAATAGATGTTATGTAAACTTACTCTGTGGAAACGCCCGCACTACCGCTGGCGTTATCCACCCCACACTCGGAGCCTATCCACCTTGCAAATCAATAACTTAGCTTGAGGAGCTGCGGCGCGCTCGGGCCTGTGGAAAAACCCCCTCGATGCGCCGTCCTGGCTGACGATGCTGGTGCCGAGAGTTCAAAGACGGCTGCCTACCCAAGCATCTCTGCCACCAGTGGCTGCAAGCAAGGCTCCGGCCGCTGCCAGCGTTTAGCGCTCGCGTGGCAGCGAACGAAGGCGGCCTGTGAACACGATGCGACCCTCTCCCCTCAACACGAAGTACGGTGAAGCAGTCCTCGACGCACCCTCACGAACCTCCAGGAAAGCGCCGGACCGAGTCCTCAACCGCACAGGTAGCGAGGCCAAACCCCAACCGGCAAGCACGGACGCAGTAGCCACAGCCCCACTTCCACAGGCAAGAGTCTCCGCTTCCACTCCCCTCTCGTAAGTCCTGACCACCCAGCCTTCGTCACTCTCGGAGACGAAGTTCACGTTTGCACCCGCGGGGAGCCGCGGAGTGCTCCTCAGCTCGCGACCACGCTCTTCCACAGGCGCCAGGTCGACATCCGCGCAGAGGACGACCAGGTGCGGCACTCCGACCCTGGCATAGCCAATGCGCAGTTCTCCACTACGCAAAACCTCAGGAAACTCCAGAGAACGCTGATCGGGCGCCGGGAGATGAACTTCGGGGACTCCCGACCGGATACTACCTACCAGCGGGCCCGAACTGGTACCGAAAACAATAGAACCAGAAGGCTCCAACAGGCCGAGTTCTTCTGCAAGTACAACGGTGCAAAGCGAGGCATTCCCACAGAGCTCGGCCAACGAACCGTCCCTGTTGTAGTATCGAATGCCGAAGG
>DATMBI010000375.1:0-5321 GCA_035559375.1 Gemmatimonadaceae bacterium
AACCCGTTGCCAGACGGTGCCAGTTGCCGTCGCTGAAACGGATTCACCATTGGAAACGTAGTGGCAGATGCCGACTAGCTGGAGGACTCCCGATGTTGGAACTAGCACTGGCATTCGCAGCCGCAACCGCGGCTTTCTTCGTGGGATATACACGCTCTCGGCGCTTCGTTTTGGAGCGGTTGCGTTACGTGGATGCTGTGCAGCATCCGTTGGCGCCGCTCGTAGGAGCTCTCGCTGCAGGTCTTCTGGCCGCGCTCGTGGTATCCTTCCTTCCCATCGTGGGGGGCGGTACGGCTCTGGTCTTCGGGATCTCGGTAGGTCTCGGGGTGGCCTCTGCTCGGCACGAGCTGCGGCGAGCGTTGCCCCCAGCTGCCTAACGGTTTACCGCTGTGGAGTCGAGCCTTCCATGACCACGGGCGTGGGGACGCGTGTCGCGAGATATTGGCGTGCCCGGTCGAGGGCATCCTCGAGAGTGGGATACAGCTGCCCCTCTCCCAATTCTCGGTAAAGCGGCGACTGCTGTAGTGCTGCCAGCGGCTGAGCGTGCAACTCGGCCAGCAGCACCAAGGTTCTTTCGGACTGGCTGCGGCGCACCACGTCGCGGAGGGCTCGCAGGCCCGTGGCATCCAGCAGTGAAACGTCGCGCATGCGGATGATCAGCACTTTGGGTTTGCGGGCCACTGTCGCCAGTGTGTCTTTGAACGTTTCCACGGCGCCGAAGAACAGAGCGCCATTGATCTCGTAGACTTCGACTCCCGGAGGGATCTGGCGGCGCGCTGAGTCCGTGAGCGGACCCTCCTCCTCTTCACGCGCGGCGCGCTGCAGTTCCTTGGTGATGGCGCTCACGTTGGTGACCTCCGACATGCGTTTCATGAAGAGGAAAGCTGCTAGCACCATGCCTACTTCGATGGCCACGGTGAGGTCGACCAGGATAGTGAGTGCGAATGTGGTGCCCAGCACCAAGGCATCGCTACGCGGGCCTCGCAGTTCGTCTGCGAAGGTACGCCATTCGCCCATGTGATAAGCGACGACCACCAAGATCGCAGCGAGAGTGGCAAGGGGGATCTGGGCAGCCCAGCGGCCGAAGAAGAGAGCAATTGCCAAGAGAGTGAGCGCGTGGACCATTCCCGCCACGGGTGTGCGCCCACCGTATTTCACGTTGGTGGCAGTGCGCGCGATGGCTCCAGTAGCGGGCATACCCCCGCTGAGCGACGAGGCGATGTTGGCCACCCCTTGGGCTACGAGCTCCATGTTGGATCGATGCCGCGAGCCAATCATGCCGTCTGCCACCACAGCAGACAGGAGCGACTCGATGGCTCCCAGGAGTGCTATACTGAGTGCTGGCTGTACGAGGCTACCGACCTGCGCCCACTCTATTTGCGGCAATTGTAGTGTGGGGACGATCTGCCGCAGCTCCCCGAAGCGCGATCCCACCGTTTCGACCTCGAGCCCCATGAACCGCACCGAGGCACTAGTCACTAACAGGGCTACGAAGGCTCCCGGCACGCGGCGGCTCACCCGCGGCCAGAGAACGATTATTCCGAGCGTAAGTAGGCCGATTCCCAGCGAAGCCGGGTTGATCGAATCCAGGTGCTGCGCGTAGCTAACGAGCTTGGGGACGAACTCGGCTGGGGGAGACCCCATGTTGAGCCCCAGGAAGTCCCGCACTTGGGACACCAGAATCACTACGGCGATACCGCTGGTGAATCCAGTCACCACCGGTGACGGAATGAACTTGATAACCGTTCCCAACCTCGCTACCCCCATCGCGATAAGCATCAGCCCGGCGATGAGGGTCGCTACAGTCAGTCCCTGGAGTCCGTAGTGCTGCACGATCCCGTATACGATCACGACGAAGGCGCCCGTAGGGCCACCGATCTGGACCCGCGATCCTCCGAGGGCGCTGATGAGAAAGCCTGCCACCACGGCCGTTACCAGTCCCTTTTCGGGTGGCACGCCACTGGCTATAGCGAATGCAATGGCTAGGGGGAGTGCAACGATGCCGACGGTGATCCCCGCTGTTACATCTGCCAGGAACTGCCGTCGATCGTAGTTCTCGAGTGTGGTGAAGAGTTTTGGAACGAACATTGCAGTCGATCGAAACGCACCGGAACGGTCGAGATGCCACGCCGGAGTGCGCTGAAACGTAATGTGTGCCGGGTCTGTGCTGCAGCGACGTCGTGCGGCTAAGTTCCGGACATACGATCTGGCAGGGAGAGATGGCGAACAGCGCGAACGAGGAAAAGCGACGCAAGATCAACTACAAGCGCGCCTGGGCCGAGTCGCGTGCCTTGATCTGGGAGCATCGCCGTTCGTTGGCGATCGGTCTGGTGCTGATGGTCATAAGCCGCCTGACGAGTCTGGTCCTACCAGCCAGCTCGAAGTTCGTGATCGACGAGGTGCTTACCAAGAAGCGCGTAGAGCTTCTGGTACCTATAGCTCTGGTCGCTGCGGGGGCTAGCCTGATCCAGGCGCTCAGCTCCTTCGCCCTATCGCAGGTGGTGAGCATCGCAGCGCAGCGAGCCATTGCCGACTTACGACTGGCCGTACAGCGCCACGTCCTGCGCCTTCCCGTTGCTTACTTCGACACGGTGAAAACGGGACAGCTCATTTCGCGCATCATGAACGATGCCGAGGGGATACGGAATTTGGTGGGTACCGGGATAGTGCAACTCGTCGGGGGCTTCATGGGTGCCGGCCTCGCGCTAGGGGTGCTGTTCTATCTCAACTGGCGACTGACGGCCATGACGATAGTGCTTCTGGCCGCGTTCGGCGGGATGATGGCTTACGCCTTCCGCAGGCTGAGACCAATCTTCAGAGAGCGCAGTGTCATCACGGCCGACGTGACCGGGAGATTGGGCGAGGCGATCGGCGGCGTTCGGGTCGTCAAGGTGTATGCCGCGGAGGAGCGCGAGAGCGAGCTCTTCAAAGATGGTGTCGAAAGGCTTTTCGCCAACATTCGCAAGACTATCACCGGCACTTCCTTAGTCGGTTCGGGAACCGTAGTCATCACCGGAGCGATCGGAGCGTTGCTGACCATCGTCGGGGGACGTGCGATCCTGGCAGGCGAGATGACGCTCGGCGACTTCGTGATGTACGTGTTTTTCATCGGAATGGTCGCGGCGCCGCTGGTCGGCGTGGCGTCGATCGGGACGCAGATTACCGAGGCGTTCGCCGGATTGGATCGCATCCGCGAGCTGCGAGACATGGTCCCCGAGGATGCCGACGACGAGAAACGCCAGCCCGTTCCCGAGCTGGAAGGCGAAGTGGTTTTCGAGGACGTGCATTTCGAGTACGTCCCGGGAGTGCCGGTGTTACGGGGCGTGTCGTTCCGCGCGGCACCGGGTTCGACTACGGCGCTCGTAGGGTCGAGTGGCGCGGGTAAAAGCACGCTCATCGGGCTCATCATGGCTTTTCACAAGCCTACTGCTGGCCGTGTGTTAGTCGACGGCATGGATCTCTCTACTTTGCGCTTGCGCGAGTATCGCAGGCAACTGGGAGTCGTCATGCAGGACAACTTCCTATTCGACGGCACGATTCGGGAGAACATCGCCTATGCGAAGCCCGACGCCAGCGACGAGGAAATATTGCGGGCGGCCAAGATCGCGCACGTGGACGAATTCGTGGAGAAGTGGGAGAAGAAGTACGACACCGTAGTCGGTGAACGCGGTGTCAAGCTTTCCGGAGGCCAGCGTCAGCGGGTAGCGATAGCCCGCGCCATCCTTGCCGACCCGCGGATCTTGATCCTGGACGAAGCCACGTCTAGTCTCGACAGCGAGAGCGAGGCCTTGATTCGCGACGGCCTGCGGTCGCTCCGGCGTGGGCGGACCACGTTCGTCATCGCTCATCGCATCTCCACGATCGTGAGTTCGGATCAGATTCTCGTCATCGAAGGGGGGCGCATCGTGGAGCGCGGGACGCACTCCGAGCTCATCGAGCTCGATGGTCGCTACCGCGAGCTTTACGAGCGGCAGTACGGTGTCGAGCACGATCTCTTCATCAACCCGGGCGAAGACTTCACACCGGAGCCACCAGACCCCCGCGAAGAGGCACTAAAGGCAGTACAGCCATCCAGCGACAGCGGCGTCTAGCTGGGTCTCGCCTCGTTACGGCGCGCAGGAGCGCGCTGGAACGATGACACTCTCAGGCCGCTTTTGTGGGAGCATTGCCCCATGCTGGCCGCCATTCGCTCGGCTGCGGTGGTAGGCGTTGATGCCTACCAGGTACTAGTGGAGGTCGACGTCGCGAGCGGCCTTCCTCAGTGGACGATGGTCGGGCTGGCGGCAGGTGCAGTGAAGGAAAGCAGGGAGCGCGTCACGGCCGCTCTCTTGAACTCCGGATTCAAGGTTCCGCCGAGGCGAGTGACGGTGAACTTGGCGCCGGCAGATGTGCGGAAGGACGGCACGGCGTTGGATCTTCCGGTAGCGTTGGGCGTGCTGACCGCCACAGGACAACTGGCGCCCGATCGTACGGCTCAGGTAGTGGCGTTAGGGGAGCTAGGCCTAGACGGGGCGTTGAGGGCGGTAAGGGGCGTGCTGCCAGTGGCGCGAATGCTGGCGAGGGCGGCACCGGCGAGCGTTCTCGTAGTACCGCCTGGCAACGCACCCGAGGCGTCGCTCGTTAGGGAACTGCGGCTCGGCGTGTGTGCTTCGTTAGGCGAGCTCGTGGAGTCGCTCCGCCGCGGCGTGCTCCCCGTGCCACAGTCGCCAGCGAGGTCGCTGGACATGCAGGACGAGGTCGATATCGCGGATGTCGTGGGCCAGGGGATGGCGAAGCGTGCGCTCGAAATCGCCGCCGCCGGTGGACACGCCCTGCTCATGGTCGGGCCGCCCGGTGCTGGGAAGACCATGTTGGCGCGAAGGCTTCCGACGATCCTGCCAGCGCTGAGCGAGGAAGAAGCGCTCGAAGTCGTGGCGGTCCACTCCGTGGCTGGCTTGGTCGCGCCCGGGGAGGCACCCATCGCGCGGCGTCCATTCCGGGCTCCCCACCACACTCTTTCCGCTGCTGCACTCATAGGCGGAGGTAACCCTCCGCGTCCTGGCGAGGTGAGTCTCGCTCATCACGGTGTTCTGTTTCTGGACGAAGTGCAGGAGATGCCGCGCCACGTGCTGGATGCCATGCGACAACCTCTCGAGGAGGGGAGGGTATTGATCGCGCGCGCCACTACGAGCGTCAGCTTCCCAGCGCGGTTCACTTTGGTTGCGGCGATGAATCCGTGTCCCTGCGGCAAGGCGGGGAGCGGCGACGGCACCTGCGTTTGCTCTGCTGCCGACATCGCCCGCTACCGCAGCAAGATCTCCGGACCGTTGGCGGACAGGATC
>DATMBI010000376.1:0-5124 GCA_035559375.1 Gemmatimonadaceae bacterium
TTCTGCGCGATCGACTGTTCGTCACCGATGTCAGCGAAAACTTTCGCAAGAACGGGAAGCGCACTCCCCGCCGCTACCGGAAACGGGACACCGGCCTGAGTGAGGAGAACGGCGAGCCCCAGCGTTTTCAACAACACTGTCTTGCCCCCTGTGTTGGGGCCAGACACCAGAAGAGTGCGCTCTCCCTCCTCTAGCTCCAGAGTGAACGGCACGACTGCCACACCCTGGGCCAAGAGCAGCGGATGCCTAGCACCGATGACACGCATCCCGCTCGAAGTCGAGAGCAATTCTACGGGTGCACAGTCGAACTCGATCGCGAAGCGGGCACAGGCATACAGCGAATCCAGTTCCGTCAATGCGTCCAACGAGACAGCGAGTCGCCCTGCCAGAGGCCGCAAACGTGTCCCGAGCTCCATCAGAATACGTGCGACTTCCCTCGCCTCTTCCGCCTCCAGCTCTCGTATTCTGTTGCAGGCATCGATGGCAGCAGGTGGCTCCACGAACAGCGTCGCACCACTGCCCGAGATCCCGTGGACGATGCCGCCGACGAAATCCCTACCCTCGCGCCGGACCGGGATCACCCACCGGCCATTGCGCAGCGTCACGCTGAGGTCGGGCGCGCGGTACTGCTGTGGGAGCGTGGCCAACACGTTTTCCAGCAGCTCGATCAGCCTGGCCTCCGCAGTCCGAAGCGCCTGGCGGACTTTCTTCAAGAGAGGCGAAGCATTGTCGCGTACCTGCCCATCCGGGCCGATTACCTGCTCGATGCTGCGCTCGGCTTCCGGTTCGCTGCAGAGATTCTCCAGGAGTGGCCGAAGGGGCTCTCCCCGGCCCTCTCTCGAGTGCTCCGCCAACTGCTGGCGCGCCATCCGGCCGGATTTGAGGAGCGTCAGCAGGCCGGCGAAATCGGGAGCTTCCATGACGGAGCCTGCGACTGCCAGACGCCGGAGCACATCGCCTACCTCTGGTATTTCGGGCTGCCGCCACCCTTTGGCACTGCTTACGACGTCGTGCATCGCCCACACTCGGGCCTGCCTCGACGCCACTACCTCACGCTCGGACGATGGCAGGAGACCTCTTATACGCGTCGCGCCGGCAGCCGTTGCCGCACGACTAGCCACGAGCTCCAAAACGTCGGGGAACTCGAGTACAGACCTAGTATGGTCCGAAGCGACTGCTCTGGGAAGCTTAGTAGCTGGAGCTACCTCTTCTGGCCTCTCGCCATAGTGGGACGCCAACGGTGCCAGTCGCGTTGGCAGCTCCGCCATCAGGTAACTCTCAGGTTACGCGCGCGCGCCGCCCCTTGCGACGGGCCGCGTTCATCTTCCGCTTACGACGTTCCGATGGCTTTTCGTAGTGGCGGTGCTTACGGAGATCGGAAAGAATCCCCGCCTTCTCGCACTTTTTCTTGAACCTCTTGAGCGCACGCTCGAAACTCTCGTCCTCGTGAATGATTACCTCGGACAATCCCGGTAGCCTCCTTCAGTCAGCGGTCAGAGTGGACATCTTCGGGCGTAAAGCATTGTAAGCTATGAAATCCTGGCTCCCTGCGTCAACGTCCTGATCCCGGAGCTTATCCGCTGCCCTCATCCCGGAGGCCAGCGCAGCGACCGCCCACCGAGAACGTGCACATGCAGGTGGAAGACCGACTGGCCTGCACCCGCGTTGGTGTTGATCACAGTTCGATAGCCGCGAGCGACAATCCCCTCCCTGCGTGCTACCTCAGCCGCCATGAGCATCACTCGACCTATGAGGTCCGCATCCCGGACCTCGTCTAGCGATGCAACATGTACGCGTGGCACCACCAGCACGTGGGTGGGAGCCTGGGGATGAATGTCGCGGAACGCCACACAGTGTTCGTCCTCTGCCACGATCTGAGCCGGGATCTCCTTACGCACTATGCGGCAGAAAAGGCAGTCGTCCGACATGATAGCTCCGTCTCAACTATTGGCATGAAAAAAGGCCCGCGCTACAGCCAGCCCAGCCAGTGCTGCTGTCTCGAACCGCAGTACATTACCGCCCAACGCTGCCTTCACGAAGCCTGCTTTCTCCAGCTGCTCGATCTCCTCTTTCTCCCACCCCCCTTCCGGCCCGCACGCCAAAGTCAGGGGAGCCGCTATACGCATACGCGCTAGCGGGATTCCGGAGGGATCCAGGGCCACGCGCAGACCATCCGGGAGTGCCGCGAGCGCCCGTTCAGGGGCGGCTACAGGAAACAGCTGCGGCATGTAGGCCGCGCCCGACTGCTCCAGTGCCGCGATCATCCGTGAGCGTACTTTGGCTTGAAAGGCAATCCCCTCGCCACGCCCGGCTACGCTACGCGACCGGTGCCATAGCACTGGGCGCCAGCTGGTGACGCCCAATTCGGTAGCCTTTTCCGCGAGCCAAAGGGTCCTGTCCTTGTCAGCTACCGGCAGCAATAGATGTATTGGCGGGAGCGGCTCGACGTGAGCGGACGCCAGTACCACCACCTGCACCGCATGACGCGCGATACGCCTGACTTCGGCAGTTGCTACAGTGCCCGCCCCATTGAGCAACGTAACACGCTCACCGGGAGCTATCCGCCTTGCCCGTACGTGCCGCGCTACCTCATGACCGAGCGAGAGAGCGTCACCCGACGCCAGGGGTTCCTCGCCCGCGAAAAAAGCCGCACTTACAGCTCCAGGATGCAGCTCCACCAGTCACCCTCCGCAACGCGCTCGAGGCAAACCCAACCCTGTGCGATCGCGACCCGCAACAGATCGGACGCCTCTGTCTCCAGAATCCCTGCCAGGACCAGCCGGCCGCCTCGCCTAACGCTACGAGCGTAAGAAGCGAGCAATCCGTAGTGCACGTCGGCCGTGATGTTGGAAACCACCACATCGAATGGTCCGACCAGTGGCAGTATGGTGCCTGCATCCCCCTCCACCAGCGAGACGCGACTCTCGACGCCGTTGAGAGAGATGTTTCTCGCCGCGTTGCGGACGGCGTCACCGTCGCTCTCGATGGCCACCACTCCACGCGCTCCCAACCGAGCGGCTGCGATCGCCAGGACTCCACTCCCGGTGCCCACATCCGCCACGAGCCCACCACCCAGCGAGCACCGTTGGAGCGAGAGCAGCGCTGTACGCGTCGATGCGTGCTCGCCCGTGCCGAACCCCATTCCAGGATCGATCACGATCACCCGCTCGTCAGGCGCGCCCTGCACCAGCCAAGGTGGTACGATAGTCATCGTGCCGACCGAGATCGGTTTCACCTGCTGGCGCCATTCGCTTACCCAATCCACCTCGGGTACAGCTACGGTCGCCACCTCCACGGCGGCCCCGGTGCCGAGAACCGCCGCGGCCGCAGCCGCCGCCGACTCCTGCGAAGAGAAAAATGCAGTTAGCCTGCCCGAGTCCTCCTCGTGAATACCAGCGGCGCCGGCCTCGAACAATAGGCTCGGCAACCGGTCGAAGAGAGCACCACTGACACTGACCGCGTGCCAGGTCACGCGCCTAACGCTTCGCGCATCCGCGTCCAGAATCCCTTACCTCGCATCTGCTGAGGAGGCTGCGCCGCCAACTTAGCGAGCTCGCGGATGAGCTGCAGCTCCTCTTCCGAGAGAGCGTCGGGATCCGGGGTCCACAGCTGGACGCGCACGTGTAAGTCGCCCGTCCCGCTGCCGTTGACCCTCGGAAGCCCCCTCCCCCGCAGATGCAACACCTGACCGCTCTGAGTACCGGGAGGGAGTCGCATCGTCACCGTGCCGGTCACCGTGGGCACTTCGATGTCGCCACCCAAAACCAGCTGTGGATACGAAACCAAAACTTCGCAATAGAGATCTTCGCCGTCCCTTTCGAAACGAGGATCGTCGCGCACCTCGAACGCGACCAGAATGTCCCCGCGCGGGCCACCCCGCGGCCCGGCGTTCCCCACCCCACGCAACGTCATGTACTGGCCAGTCGCCACCCCAGGCGGCACCTGAATCCTTATCGAACGCTCGCGACGGATACGGCCATCGCCGCGACACTTCCGACACGGCGACGTAACCACACGGCCCTCGCCCGAACATGTGGGACAAGGCATCACGCTTATGAACTGACCGAAAAACGAACGCTGCGCGCGCCGCACCTCTCCGCTCCCGCCACAGGTACGGCAAGCTTCCACTCGAGTCCCAGGCTCTACACCCGCACCGCCACACTTGTCGCAAGGGTCGAGCAACTTGATATCCAGCGTTTTCTCGACCCCCGAAGCGACTTCGGCGAGATCCAGCTCCACCGTAACCTTGATGTCCTGGCCGGGACGCGGACCTGTTTGCCGCCGACTTCCCCCGAAGAGATCGGCGAAACCTGGGAACCCCCCGAAGTCGCGCATGAAAATGTCGAGCGCCTCGGATAGATCCACGTGGTGGAAGCCGCCCCCTCCACCCCTAAGCCCAGCCTCGCCGTACCGGTCGTATGCCGCTCGTTTCTGCGGATCGCGCAGCACATCGTATGCCTCGGTGATGGCCTTGAACTTCTCCTCTGCTTCCTTCGAACCGTTGTTACGGTCGGGGTGCCAACGAGTCGCCAGGCGGCGATACGCCTGCTTGATCTCCTCCTCCGAAGCGTCACGCGAAACGCCGAGTACCTCGTAATAGTCAGCCATAGGCAGCAGCTACTGGAGGAGATCGGACAAAAGGGTGGAGGTGTGGCGAACCAAAGCCACGACTTTCTCGTACGGCATCCGCGTCGGTCCGATCACACCTATCACCCCAGAGAGCGCACCCGTGCGGTACTCCGCCGTCACTACCGTGAAGCCCGCGAGTCGAGGATCCCCGTTCTCTGTGCCGATCGTAATCCGAATGCCGGGCGAGTCGCTCCTCTGGCGCAGAAACGCAGCCAGATCTTGACGCTCGTCAGTCAGCGTAAGCAGCCGACGCATGTTCTCACCCTTGGAAAACTCCGGCTGCTCGGCCAGCACCGACGTTTGGCCAAGCACGACGCCATCGTCAGCTGCACCTACGGGAATGTCGAAAAGCTGATCGCATTCTTGGACGAAAACGTTGAGCAGCTCGCGAGCCCCAGGATCCCGAGCGGAGTCACGCAGCCGCGCAGCCAAAGACTTGCGAATGTCGCGCAGAGTCAGACCGGCCAACCGCTCGTTGAGCACCACAGTGACCTC
>DATMBI010000377.1:0-9627 GCA_035559375.1 Gemmatimonadaceae bacterium
AGTGGCAGTCCGCTACTGTCGGCGATGCGTTTCAGCTCCTCGAGTCCTACCTCCGCCGTGAAGCCGCGCACCACGAAGTTGCTACGATGCACCTTCACTATCGCACCAGTACGTTCGCCGATTGCCTGCAGGTAGTCCTCCGGGTGCGTGCGGTTGGTCGTGCCGACTTCGCGCAAGATCGCGCCGCTCTTGGCCATTATGTCGGGGATGCGGAAGTTGCCTCCGATCTCGATCAACTCGCCGCGCGATACGATCACCTCCTTTCCCTCGGCCAGGGTGTTGAGAGCCAGTAGCAGAGCTCCAGCTCCGTTGTTGACCACCATTGCGTCCTCGGCGCCGGTCAGCTCGGCAAGCAGTGCTGCGCAGTGGGAATAGCGCGAGCCGCGCGCTCCCCGTTCGATGTCGTATTCGAGGTTGGAGTAGCTGGCGGCGATGCGCTGTATCGCGTCCACCGCCGCCCGCGGCAGGAGCGCTCGCCCCAAATTGGTGTGAAGAACCACACCGGTCGCGTTGAACAGTGGTCGGAGCGAAGGATCGAGGCGGCGGGTCACCTCCCTGCTGACCAACTCGACTAGCTCGTGGCGCGCAGGCGGAGCAGCCTCGTTCTTACGAATCCGTTCCAGCACTGCGCGCACTGCTTGGGTGACTACCGAGCGCGGTGAATGGCGCAGCAACTCCTGGATTCCAGGCTCCGCGAGGAGCGCGTTGACACTCGGGATAGCACGGCGGTTGTCTGGCCTCTCGGGGGGCTTCATCGCGAGCGCGCGGGGGAATGGTTCGCCGTATCGCGGCTGCTGGTCGTGTCGGGTCGTGTTCGCGGCCGCGGCGTGGCGAACTGCCTTTCCGAGGTCCGAGTCGCGCCGCTGACGCTGCGCAGTCCTACGGCACGCAGCCGATAGCTGCTTGCCGGAACTAGCGGTCGCTCCAACAGGATGTACAGCACAGTGGCAGGAATAGCGGCGTTAGGACGTGGCGGTGCGCTCCCTCGGCCCGCTGGCTGACGTCCGGGAGTGGCTCGTGCGGTGTCCGCGCGGCGGAGCGAGTCCGAGCGAGCGGAGTCTGCCCTGGCGACGGAATCGGCTAAACGACGATCCCATTCTGCCTGGCTCAGTACCTCTCGAACAGGGATCGTCGCGCTGTCGGAATCTTTGAGCAGGAAAGCTCCTGGTCCCAGGACGAACGCAGTATCCACTGGGCGATCCACGGTGACGCGCAGCCGCAGAGAATCTTGGGGCTCTACGGTCAGGATACCTGGGCCTAACGAGTCGCGCACGGCTGCCAGGAGCTCGCGGCGCAACGAGTCGCGAAGTTCCACGGTGACCGAATCGAAAAGCTCTCGAGGGTCGGCTCTCCGGTTCCTGTTCTGGTCCAGGATCGCCCGCAGCAAATAGCGTCCCGGCTCCATGTGGCGGATGGCGAAGTGGCCAGCGCTGTCCGCTTGCGTGGCGTAGCGGGCGCTGTCGGGAAGCGAAACCGCTTCTATATAGGCGCTGGGCGCTGGGCGAGCTGCCAGCCAGTCGAACACCCGGCCCACGATGGCAGCCGACGCGATTTCCGGACCGGTGGAGAATACTATTTCCAATCCCGTGCTATCGGAGTTACCTGCTAGATCGGTAAGTCCGGGAAGGAGCCGCAAGGTGTAAGTGGTGTTGGCACGCAGCCCTCCACGCGGAATAAGCTCGATTCTGGTGCGTTTCCAGGAGACCGTGGCCGGACCCGCGCTGGGCGACAGAATGAACAGGTCGCCCAGAGCGGCGGCTCCGCGAGGGCGTTCGGAAACCACTTCGTCGAACTCCACGACTATCGTAGAGCGCCTCACGTTGCGTGCGTTGCTGTCCGGAAGCACTCTCACCACTCGCGGCGCCCTGGTATCCGGTGGTCCACCAGGCGGCATCCCCGGCTGGGCGCAGGCTGCCAGCGCCAGCGCCAGCAGCGTCAGGTACCGCACAGCGACGCAACCTTTCGGGCTAGCGCTGTGCGCCTCGTACTCCACTCCGCTTCGCGCTCTTTCTCCGCCGCTACCACCTCGGGCTTGGCCCGCTCCAAGAAGCGCGCATCGTTCAGTCTCTGGCGCACCGCAGCGAGCTGCCTGTCCAACGACTCCAATTCGCGGCGCAGGCGCGCGCACTCACGTTCGATGTCGATGAGCCCCGCCAACGGCAACAGCACTTCGGTTCCGTCGGTCAACACAGCATGAGCCGCTGGTTCCGCACTTGCCGCTCCGATCTCGACACTGGCCCGCGCCAGCCGGCCGATCAGCTCGGCTTCCTCTTGCAGTACCGCGCTCCAGCGACTGCTCGGCAACAGCACGGCGCGTATTACTCGAGCCGGTGGCAGGTTGTATTCGCCGCGCAACTGCCGAATAGCCACTATCGCCTCGCGCACGATCTCGAACTCGCTGCCCCCCGACCAACCGGCAGGCCTGGGCCAGGGCGCCACCGCGAGCCACGTGCCCTCCTGGTGTCCCGGCAGGCGCTGCCATAGCGCCTCCGTCGCGAAGGGGACGATCGGGTGGAGCAGCCGCAGCGCCCGATCGAACACATGCGTAAGCACCGATCGGGCTATCTCGCCGTCCTCCCCCTGGGTAGCCAGTCTCGCCTTTACGGATTCCAGGTACCAGTCTGCCAGCTCGTTCCAGGTCAGCGTACGCGCCGCCTCCGCGTACTCGTTGAGGCGCAGCCCAGTGTAGCGAACTTCGGGACTCCAGCGATCACCGGTGGGGCGCGCGGGACCCAGCGCCGCATCGCAGGCAGCGATGGCGGCGTCGAGGCGCTCCAGTATCCAGCGGTCCGCACGGCGTAGCTTCTCAGGCGGGATGGCTTCCAGCGGGAGAACTTCGCCGTCACCAGCGTTGGCTAGTAGGTAGCGACCGATATTCCACAGCTTCGTAACGAAGTTGCGCCCCGGGGCGAAAGATCGCTCCAGGTCGTTAGGGTCGAGGATGGTATCCGCACCCAGGCCCATCCCGGCGATGACCGTGTAGCGCAGGGCATCCGCACCGTAGAGTCGTACCACATCCAGCGGATCGATGCCGTTGCCCAGCGACTTCGACATCTTGACGTGATTGGTGTCGCGCACCGTTCCGTGCAGGTACACCGTATGGAAAGGCGCCTCGCCCATGAACGCGTAGCCGTTCATGATCATCCGTGCTACCCAGAAAAAGAGGATCTCGGGTGCGGTGACGAGAACGTCGGTCGGATAGAACGCCTTGAGGTCGGGTGTTTCGTCGGGCCAGCCGAGCGTCGAGAAGGGCCACAAGCCCGACGAGAACCAAGTGTCGAGAACGTCCTCGTCCTGGCGGACGGGACCGGAGCAGGCTGGACAGCGAGCCAGATCCTCGCGGCTAGCGCTCACCTTGCCGCAGCCGTCGCAGTACCAGACCGGAATGCGGTGGCCCCACCAGAGCTGCCGCGAGATATTCCAGTCCCGGATGTTCTCCAGCCAATTCACGTACACCGCCTCCCAGCGCTCCGGTAGGATGCGAATCGTCCCCTCTCGGACGGCTTGCAAGGCGGGTTGTGCCAGCGGCTTCATCCTCACGAACCACTGCTCGGAGAGCCGAGGTTCCACGACCGTGCTACAGCGATAGCAGCGCCGTACGGCATGCCGGTACGGCTCGACTCGCACCAGAGCTCCGCTCTCTGTCAGCTTTCTCACGATCGCTTCCCGGGCCGCAAAGCGGTCCAGACCACGCAGGTCGTCCGGAACCCGGCCGCCAGCGTCCATGACCTCGCGAACGATCCCCGTCTCGTCTATCACGACGGGCATGGCGAGCTGGTGGCGCTGCGCTACCTCGAAATCGTTAGGGTCGTGTGCCGGCGTGATCTTTACCGCACCGGTGCCGAAGTCCGGGTCAGTGGCTTCGTCTGCGACGATCGGGATTTCCACATTTGACAAGGGCAGCAGTACCGTGCGCCCCACCAGATCGGCGTAACGAGCATCCTCGGGGTGCACGGCTACCGCCACGTCGCCCAACATGGTCTCGGGGCGCGTCGTAGCCACCACGATGGCACGCTCTTCCTCCCGGGAATGCGCCGATGTCAGCGGATACGCGATGTGGTAGAGCTTCCCATCGGTCTCGTGGTGCTCCGCTTCTTCGTCCGAAAGCGACGTCAAGCAGCGCGGGCACCAGTGGATTACACGATGGCCGCGGTAAATCAGGCCCCGCTCGAACAGTCGGACGAAGGCTTCCCGCACGGCGCGCGAGAGCCGCGGAGAGAGCGTGTACGCGGTACGGGTCCAATCGGCCGAGCAGCCGATGGCTCGCAGCTGCTGCAAGATCGTTCCGCCTGTCTCGGCAACGAAAGCCTCGGTGCGGCGCACGAACTCGGCCCGACCTAAGGAATGGCGAGTCTCGCCCTCGCGTGCGATGAGCTTCTCCACAGCATTCTGCGTCGCGATCCCGGCATGATCCGTTCCGGGTAGCCAGAGCGTTTCGTCGCCGCACATGCGGCGCCAGCGCACCAGAACGTCCTGCACCGTGTTGTTGAGGCCGTGCCCCATGTGCAGGACCGAGGTCACGTTGGGTGGCGGCATCATCACTACGAAGGGAAGACGATCGCCCCCCGAACGCACCGTACGCTCCGGATGGGCTACGAAAAGACCGGCTTCGATCCAGCGCTCGTAGATTTCGCTCTCGACGGCGCGTGCGTCGTACAACGACGGCAACCCACTCGGCTGCTCTTGGCGCTCCGTCGGCGAGGGGTCCTGGGTACGGGAGGATGTTTTCATGCGCTTCAAAATAAGACCACCAGCCAGGCCTCACGAATCTCGAGCGGCAGCCGGGTGCGGCAGCCGGGTACAAAGCCCGTGTCGACTGCGGCCCTACCTCCGGCCTTCGTCGCGTACTGCGCTAGCGCTGGCCGGGTGCGCACCCTCCTCGACGACTAGCCGATCGAGAACCACGCGCACACCTGGAACCGTTCCGGCCAAGGCCGCGGCGCGCTCTGCCTCCTCTACAGTCCGCACACGCCCTCTCAGCTCGATGGTTTCGGAATCTCGCGCCGCGATCTCAATGGGCCTGCGCGCTAGCGAAGGGTCGGATTCCAGCGCTTCCAATACTCCCTCCTCCATCTGGCGGACGCTGGAGGGGGCCTCGTTCTCGCCTTCCTCGTCCCATTCCTCGGTAGCGCCGAAGGCCTCTCTGATGTGCTCTAGCCGCTCGGCCAGATCACCGGCCAAGAATTTTTCCTCCATCCACAGCGGGGCTACAAGCCGCAGCCAGCGCAACAAGCGACGCCGCAGCGAACGGCTCTGGCCGAAGCGCCGCGCGAGATAGTAGCCGGCGGCAGCACCCAGAGCGGCGCCGGCAAGGAAGGTCAGGATCTCGTCCCACTCTGCCTGTGATCTCTGTGCTCTTCGCTCCATCGTTGCCGCAATAGCGTCGCTGGTCGCCGAACGATAACTTGCGCCGGGCTCGGCGCGGTAGCTGCCAGCCGGCGTACCCCCGAGCGAGCTTTCCAGTTCCCTAGTCAAGAACGATAATGACAGCAGTTTCAGACTCACACGAGTCGGTAGCATCGCTACGACTGGTTCTGCCGGACGGCAGTGTGCGGGAGGTCCCCTTCGGTACTCCTGCCCGTGACGTCGTGGCAGGGATCGGCCCCCGGCTGCTGCGCGATGCGGTAGCAGTGAAATTGGACGACGAAATCGTGGACCTGATGACGCCGCTACGCCGGGGTGGGAGCTTCCGGGTCCTGACGCGCAAGGATCCCGAGTCGCTTGCCGTGCTGCGGCACTCCGCGGCCCACATCCTGGCGACAGCTGTGCGCAAGCTTCGTCCCGAGGCGCACATCGGATTCGGGCCCGCCATCGAAGATGGCTTTTACTACGACTTCGAAGTGCAGCGTCCCTTCACGCCCGAAGATCTACAAGCATTCGAGGAAGAAATGCGGCGCGTGGTCGCCGCACGCTACCCATTCGTGCGTGAAGAGGTCAGCCGCGAGGAGGCGATGCAGCGCTTTGCGGACGACCCTCTCAAGCTGGAGCGCATAGAGGATTTTGGTCCCGACGAAATCATTTCAGTGTATACCGACGGGCCCTTTCAGGACCTCTGCCGGGGACCGCACGTTCCGGATACCGGTTGGTTGCAGCACTTCAAGCTCCTCCATACGGCTGGTGCGTACTGGCGCGGCGACGAGCGGCGCCAGATGCTGCAACGCATCTACGGTACAGCGTGGTGGAGCGAAGACGACCTCCAGCGTTACCTGCATCGTATCGAAGAGGCCAAGAAGCGCGACCATCGCCTTCTAGGTCGCGCGCTAGACCTCTTCATGTTCCACCCCGTCTCGCCCGGTGCGGCGTTCTGGACAGAACGCGGAACCATCGTGTACAACGAGCTGGTGGCGTACCTGCGCGAGTTGCAGCGCGACGGATTCCAAGAGGTGCGCACACCCCTTCTCTACAGCAAGGCCTTGTGGGAGCAGTCGGGACATTGGGGGAAGTACCGGGAGAACATGTTCTTGGTGCTCAACAACGAAACTGGTGAGCATGACATCTCGCTCAAACCGATGAACTGTCCTTCCCATTATCTGCTCTACCTGGCCAAGAAGCACTCGTATCGCGAACTGCCGTTGAGGCTCGCTACCTTCGATGTGCTGCATCGCAACGAGGTGACGGGAGCGCTTTCTGGACTCACCAGAGTGAGGCAGTTCCAGCAAGACGACTGTCACGTCTTCCTTGCCGAGGCGCAGATCGCTGACGAAGTGTCCTTCCTGATGCAGATGATCCTGGGATACTATCGGACATTCGGGCTCGAGGCGGGGTTACGTTTCGCCACCCGGCCCGAGACGCGCATCGGGAGCGACGATCTGTGGGACCGCGCGGAGGCGGCTCTGCGTACTGCGCTGGATAGGACCGGTATGCCTTACGAGCTCAAACCCGGCGACGGTGCCTTCTATGGCCCGAAGATAGACTTCGATGCTACGGATTCCTTGGGTAGAGCCTGGCAGCTGGGGACTATTCAGCTCGACTACAACGCTCCCGAGCGCTTCGATCTACAGTACGTGGGCGACGACAATACGATGCACCGCCCGGTAGTGATCCACCGTGCAGTCAGCGGTTCCTTCGAGCGCTTCATCGCCATTTTAATAGAACACTTCGCTGGGGCCTTTCCCGTCTGGTTGGCGCCGGAACAGGTGCGCGTGCTTCCGATCACCGACGAGTTCGCTGGGCACGCCCGGGAGTTGACAGCGCGCTTGAGGATAGCTGGCGTACGGGCTCACTGCGACGACCGGAACGAGACGCTAAACTATCGTATTCGCGACGGCGAGACGATGAAAGTTCCCTACATGGTCGTAATCGGACGTCGAGAAGCGGAAAGTGGAACGCTGGCTGTACGCGTGCGCGGTCCCGGCAAGAAGCAGGAGACGATGAGCAGCGATGCTTTCTTGCGTCGGATCACGGAAGAGATTCGATCGCGGGCGCTAGCGCCGTAGAGTGTGTGAGGGGTACCCAGACCTACGTGGAGACTGGAGGAGTCCGATGGTGGCTTCGAACGTTTTTCGACCGTGGAGCATTGGCGCGTTACTGCTGGTCACGTCGATATCCGTAAGATCGCTGTCGGCGCAGGGGGCGCCCGCGAATGTCGAATTCAAAGGGAGTCCGCAGAGTAACATCGCGGCTAGCGTAGCGATTCCGCCTGGCGCGGCCTGGGTCTGGACCTCGGGAACCGTCCCCGCGGTTGCCGATCGCAACGCGCCGCCCGGTTCCAGGGCGCGCTATGGCGACACGAAGACCCAGGCGGTGAGCGTGCTTCGCATCATAGAGGAGCGGCTCAAGGAGCATGGTCTCTCGCTGAGGGACGTCGTTTACCTGCGTGCCTATTTGGTACCGGACAAGGAGAAGGGTGGAACGATAGACGTGCAGGGGTGGAACGAGGCCTATGGCATGTTCTTCAACAACGCGGACAACCCCGTAAAGCCGGCGCGCTCTACCGTGGGCGTGGCTGCGCTGGTCAATCCCGGCTGGCTGATAGAAATCGAAGCTTTCGCGGTCTTCCCTCGCCGCTGATTCGTTGGGGCGCGCAGCGCCGCGCAAGGAGTTGTCGTTGTGCGGTTGGTCGATCGTGCAGGGAGTTCGCGCTTCGCGGTGGCCGGCACTCCCTGAGCGCCGAGAGCGTGGCTAGCTTGCAACGCGACAGTGTCTCCCGCTCGTTGTGCATGCCACTGGCTCCGATCTACTGCGTGGGGCTAGGAGGCGATTCGGGAGTTCTCGACCGTACGAGGTTTACATGAACGATGCTTCGCGCATTCCCGTCATCGTAGGAGCAGCGCGTACGCCGATAGGGCGCTACTTGGGCGCTCTCGCTCCTATTACGGCGCCGGAGCTCGGTGCCATAGCGATCCGAGAAGCGGTCCGGCGCAGTGGCGTCGAACCCTCAGAAGTACAGGAAGTCATCGTGGGCCACGTTCTGCAGGGCGGAGCTGGGCAAGCACCGGCCAGGCAGGCGGCCATCAAGGGTGGTATTCCTGCCAGCACGTCCGCGGTGACCATCAACAAGGTCTGCGGATCCGGGCTCAAAGCGGTGATGCTAGCTGCACAGGCGATCCGGGCTGGCGACGCGCAGGTCGTGGTTGCAGGCGGCCAGGAATCCATGTCGAACGCACCGCACTACGTCTATGGCTACCGTAGCGGTATCAAGTACGGTGACCAGACGCTCGTGGACGGTATGATCCGTGATGGCCTCTGGTGTGCGTTTTGTAACGTGCACATGGGGACCCACGCCGAGTACACGGCGCGCAAGGCCGGAATCACGCGCCAGCGGCAGGACGAGTATGCTGCCGAGTCGCACCGGCGGGCGGTGGCGGCTACGGAGGCGGGGAAGTTCCGTGCCGAGATCGTGCCTGTTGCCGTGCCGGGGAAGGGTGGCTCCGTGTTGGTGGAACGGGACGAGGGGCCGCGCCGCGATGCGACGCCAGACGCGTTGGCGCGGCTCAAACCGGCTTTTTCGGGACCGGACAAGAGCGAACTCACGGTTACTGCTGGCAACGCCTCCACCCTGAACGACGGTGCTGCAGCGGTAGTGGTCGTTTCCGAGGAATACGCTCGTGCGCATGGGCTGGCGATCTTGGCTCGCATAGACGGTTACGCTACCGGTGCCACGGATCCGCAGGACCTCTTTTTCGCGCCGGTCCGCGCGGTAGGTAATCTGCTGGAAAAGACCGGGCGTCGGCTGACCGACTACGACTTGATCGAAGCCAACGAGGCGTTCGCGGCCCAGATGCTAGCCGACGGTGACGCGTTAGGATGGGACTGGAATCGAGTGAACGTGAACGGCGGCGCCATCGCTCTGGGGCATCCGATCGGCGCCAGCGGTGCCCGGCTTCTGGTCACACTGCTCTACGCTATGGCCGATCGCCGGGCCGAGACCGGTCTGGTCACACTTTGCCTCGGTGGTGGTGATGCCGTCGCCATGAGTGTGGTGCGGCCGACCTGACGGGGAGAGAAGGGGGATGAATACTGAGATTGCCGTGATCGGGGCGGGGCAGATGGGGAGCGGGATCGCTCACGTGTGCGCTGCCAGTGGCTACGAGGTGGTGCTCATCGACGTCTCAGAGGAGGCGCTCGCAGCGGCACGGGGCAGCATTGCGAAGAACATGGAGCGGCAGGTGCGCAAGGGGACGATGG
>DATMBI010000378.1:0-4601 GCA_035559375.1 Gemmatimonadaceae bacterium
CGACTGGGAATCGCTGGAACGGCTCTACGGTGAGTATCGGCTTCCGGTACGTCTGCCGAGCGCTGCATGGCGAGGGAGCGTGCCGTTGTTCGGTAGCCACCGTGGGGCGCAGGTCGGGTATGCGACGAGCGGTTGCTGGTCGCCGCTACTGAAGAAATACATCGCACTGGCGCATGTCCGAAGCGAGTGGGGATCGCCCGGCACCGCACTCTGGATGCAGGTGACTGTTGAACATCGACCGCGCCTAGCTCGTGCTGCCGTTGCACCGATTCCGTTCTTCGAGCCCTTGCGAAAACGTCAGTGAGCAGCGTGCGCGACTCGTACGATGTAGCGATTATAGGGGGCGGCCACAACGGTTTGGTCGCGGCAGCGTACCTAGCACGAGCCGGCCGAAGAGTTCTTGTGCTAGAACGCCGCGAGGTACTAGGAGGTGCGGCGGTGACAGAGGAAATCGTTCCAGGGTTCAAATTCTCTGTCTTTTCCTATGTCGTCAGCTTGCTGCGCCCGGAAATCATTCGTGACCTGGAGCTCCCCCGCCACGGACTCCATGTCCTTCCGCTGGAGAGCACGTTCACCCCGCTCCCCGACGGCGACTACTTGGCTACATGGGCCGATCAGGACTTGACTCGGCGAGAAATAGCCCGTCATTCGCAGCAGGATGCCGAGGTATACGAAGAATACAGTCGCCAGATGGCGTTGGTAGCGATGGCGGTAAAGCCGCTGCTGTCGATGGTTCCGCCGGATCCCACCGGATGGTCGCTCCGGGACTGGCACGCGCTCGTCGATCTGAACAGGCATGTCCGGTCACTGGACGAAGAGACTTTTCGCTGGCTGTACCGCCTCATGACTATGAGTTCGGCAGATTTCCTGGACATGTGGTTCGAATGCGATCCCCTGAAAGCCACCAAGTCGGCTAGCGGCATAATCGGCACTTTCATGGGTCCTCGCACGCCGGGTTCGGCGTATGTTCTCCTGCACCATTACATGGGCGAGATCGACGGTGTGTTTCGAGCGTGGGGTTTCGCCAAGGGTGGTACTGGTTCCATTTCGGAAGCCATCGCGTCCGCGGCGAGGCACTTCGGAGCCGAGATACGACTCGGTGCGGAGGTGGTCAGCATAGAAGTGCGCGACGGCAAGGTGTGCGGCGTGGTGTTGTCGAGCGGCCAGGTGATCCGGGCGAAGGCGGTGGCCAGCTCGTTGGATCCCAAGCGAACCTTTCTCGGACTACTGGATCCCGCGTGCCTGCCGAGCGAGTTCGTAGAGGACATACGCAAGTACAAGACCCGGGGATCGTCGGGAAAAGTGAATCTGGCCCTGTCGGAGCTACCGAGATTCTCCGCTCTCCCCGAAGACGGACCGCACCTGAGAGGCGCGATATCGATATCGCCGTCGCTCGAATACGTGGAACGTGCTTACGACGACGCCAAGCACGGGAGGTTCTCGAGGCGTCCCTATATGGACATCGTCATACCGTCCAAGATAGACCCGAGCATGGCGCCGCCTAGTTGTCACGTGATGTCGATATTCGTGCAGTACGCTCCTTCGACGATCGATGGCGGCTGGACCGAGGCAAAAAAGGAAGCATTCGGCGAAGCTGTGATCCGGACGCTGGAAGAGTTCGCACCCGGTATTCGCAAGGCTATCGTCGGGATGCAAGTGCTGACACCGGCGGACATCGAGGCCGTTACTGGGCTTACGGACGGCAATATTTTCCAAGGTGAATTGGCACTCCATCAGCTTTTTTTCCTCAGGCCTGCTCCATTCTGGTCGCGCTACCGGACACCGTTGAAAGGACTCTGGCTATGCGGTTCGGCTGCACATCCTGGCGGAGGGATAATGGGAGCGCCAGGGCGGCTGGCGGCTAAGGAAATACTGAGGGCAGGACTTTGAGCGGGTACGACGCCGTAATAATCGGTGCCGACGCCAACGGCTTGGCAGCCGCGGCGAAGCTAGCGATTGCCGGTCGCCGCGTGCTGGTGCTCGAACGCAGCGACGGAGTAGGTGGCCTGTCGCGGACGCTGGAGTTCTATCCCGGTTTCAAGGCGAATGTCTATCACGATGGTGGCGAGTGGATCGCTCCGCGATTGCTTGCAGTGCTTACACAGGGCGGCTTGCAGCGCGTCGAGCGAGATGTTCCTGTAGCGTCGATCGCTGTCAGCGATGCGGATGTAGCGTGGCCGATCTACTACGATGCGAGGCGAACAGAAGCTGCGCTCGAGAAGATGCTACCGCGCGATTCCAGCCGCTGGCGTGCCTTCATGGCACACACGGCCCACGTCACGGGGTTTTTAGAGCGACTGTACCGCACTCCGCCGCCTCGGTTGCGTGGAAGCAGGGGCGAGTCTTGGAGGCTGATGCAGGCTGTTTGGTGGTTGCGAAGGTCGGGTCGTAGAGCTGCTATGCAGGTCGTGCGTGCTATTCCCATGCCGATTGCCGACATAGTTGGGGAGTGGTTCGAAGCGAAAGCAGTGCAGGGCCCGCTGTGCGTTTTCGGGATCGAGTGCGTACTTCAGGGACCGCTCTCCGCCGGCACTGGCTTGGTGTTTTTTCACCGGCACGTCGGTGCGCGCTCGATCGGTGATCGATCGCGATGGCTGGGCGGCAGCAGCGCTGTAGCCGAAGCGTTTCGGAGGGTAGCTGAACAGCGCCAAACCGTTCTCAGGTTCGATGCCAGCGTAGAGCGCATCGCAGTCCGCGATGGCCGCGTGTGTGGTGTGGTCGCGAATGGGGAAGAGATCCCGTGTCAGGTCGTGCTGTCCGCACTGGATCCCAAGCGGACGTTCTCTCTCGTCGAACAGGAATGGCTGGATCCGAGGTTCCTGCAATCAGTGCTAACGTACCGCTATCGAGGTGCAACGGCTCGTCTCCACTACGCTCTGGATACTGCACCTCGCTTCGGATCGCGCGCGGCGTGGCCCGAGGAATGGTTGGGTGGCAGCATCGTCATGGCAGAATCTCCCCTGGCGCTGGAACGTGCCTACGACGCCGCGAAATATGGAGAGCTGCCGGATAGGCCGGCGCTAACAATGACGATCCCGTCCGTTTACGACAGCAGCCTAGCGCCACCAGGCAAGCACGTACTGTCGGTATCGGTGCACCATGTCCCCTATTCCCTGCGCGGTGGTTGGAGCGCTCGTGCGAAGGACGCACTGGCCGCGCGCGTCGAGCAGCGCTTGGAGGAGCTGGCTCCAGGCTTGACTAGTCGAGTACTAGGTCGCCTCGTTCTTTCGCCAGCTGACATAGCGGAGCGAGCGGAGGCCACCGAGGGAAGCCTCACGCACGGCGAGCTCGCGTTGGATCAGTGGCTCTTCGCTCGCCCCCTGTTCGAATGTGCGCGTTACGCCACGCCGGTGCAGGGCTTGTGGTTGGCCGGAATGTCGACCCACCCGGCCAACGGCTCAGGGATGTCCGGGTGGCTTGCCGCCACTGAGGTCTTGTCCGCCTAACATCCGTTGGCTCGGCACTCTACGCTAGCGTAGTGTCATCGCGTTGCACCTTCCGCCAGCGCAGACTCCAGTGCAGCCGCAAACTCCTGGTTTTCGGGCCGCAGCACACCGAGGTGTTTCCAGCGCAGGACACCGTTGCGGTCGAGCAAATAGCTGGCCGGTACTCCTAACGACAGGAAAAGCGACATCACTCTCTGCTCCGGATCGCGCCATATGGGATAGCTGACGCGCAGTTCCGCCAAAAAAGCCTTTATCTGCTCGTCTTCGCCCGCTGCGTCGACACTGACGCCCACGACCTCCAGTCCCTGTCGAGAATACTTCTCGTAGAGCTCCTGTAGATACGGGATCTCTTCTCTGCACGGTGCACACCAGGTAGCCCAGATATTGAGCAGCACCACACGACCCTCTAGATCGTCAAGCGACACCCGCTTGCCACCCAGAGCGACGGCACTGTACGCGGGGGCGTGCTTCCCCACCTCAACGACCGCCCTGTCGCCCGGAATCTGGCAAGCGCCTGCGGCCAGGAGCGCACCCAACAGGATAGCCGCCGGTCGTAGCACAGCGATGCGAACGAGGCGATGCCACGGGCGAGTCATTCCTGGAATCCCACCTGGATGCGGGCGACCCGGACTGCCGGTAGCGGACCCGAGGTATCAGTCCACGCCAAGATCAGCGCCGAACCCGACCGCGCCATTCTCGGGAAACCGCTGGCCCGAGCAGCAGAGGACCTGGCCAACTCTATCGGAGAGGAGACAGCCCCGTCACGAGAAACGCGACGCAGCAAGATGGCCGCGGTGTCCCCAGCTATGCGTTCCAGCCAGCTCACGTAGGCGGTCCCGCTCTGGTCGAGTTCCACGTCCACTCGGCCGACTGGGTGTCCGTTGTCGACGCGGATCGGCGGGGAGAAAGTGGCACCCTCGTCCTGCGACACAGCTACCAACACCCGGGCGCTGTCGTTGGCAGCGGTGAACCAGGCTACCGCGACCTCGGCTTCTCGGGCAGCGACTGCAGGGCCGTTGACTGGACAGGCCTCGATCTTCCAGTTGTCGCGGTGGACGATCTGGGGTGGCAGCCAGCGTCCGTGATGCAGCCGCACTGCGCCGATATCGCGCACCTCGTCCTCGGTACGGTCCCTGTATACCACTATAGCGCCGT
>DATMBI010000379.1:0-4174 GCA_035559375.1 Gemmatimonadaceae bacterium
CCGCCGCAGGCGCAGCCCCGATGGCAACTGCCTCGTCAGCAGCTTGGACGTGCGGGGCCCGAACGTCCGCCTCCGAGTAGACCGCCACTGTGCGTATGCCGAGTTCTCGGCAAGCCCGAATCACACGCAGCGCAATCTCGCCGCGATTGGCTACGAGCACCTTGTCGAACACGCTCCTCACCCCCTCCGACCTTCAACTAAGCGCATCGAGCAGCGACCGACTGCAGACGTGCGGCACTGTCACAGCGGGATGTTTCCATGCTTGCGGGGCGGATTACGATCCCGCTTGGATATCAGGGTGTCTAGTGCCGCAATTAGCCTCGGTCGCGTGTCGCGAGGATCTATGACGTCGTCCAGATAACCACGGGCAGCTGCGACATACGGGTTAGCGAACTTCTCGGTGTACTCGATCACCCTGCGCTCCAGCGCAGCTTGCGGATCGCTACTCTCGGCAATCTCCTTGCGAAACAGAATCTCGACGGCACCCTTAGGTCCCATTACGGCTATCTCCGCGGTGGGCCAAGCGAGGTTGAGGTCACCGCGAATGTGCTTGGAACTCATCACGTCGTACGCCCCGCCGTACGCCTTGCGAACGATGACCGTGAGCTTCGGGACTGTGGCCTCGCAATAGGCGTAGAGTAGTTTGGCACCGTGCCGGATTATTCCTCCGTGTTCCTGAGCCAATCCAGGTAAAAAGCCCGGTACATCCTCGAACGTGACGAGAGGAATGTTGAAGGCGTCGCAGAAGCGAACGAATCGGGCACCTTTCACCGATGCGTTGATGTCCAAAACGCCGGCCAGAACAGCGGGCTGGTTGGCTACGACACCGACCGTGTAGCCACCCAGGTGCGCAAATCCACACAGTATGTTTTGCGCGAAATCCGGGTGGATCTCGAAAAACGTTCCGTCATCCACTACCCTACGTATCACCTCGCGCATGTCGTAAGGTTTGTTGGGACTGTCCGGAACGATGTCGAGCAGATCCTCGTCTCGCCGCTCAGCCGGGTCCGCTCCACTCCCTCGCGGGGGATCTGCGAGGTTGTTCTGAGGAATGTATCGGAACAGCTCCCGGATTTTTTGCAGGCACTCAGCTTCCGAGTCGCAGACGAGATGAGCCACACCAGAAATAGATGCGTGCACATCCGCTCCACCCAACTGCTCCATGGTCACGTCTTCGTGTGTCACCGTACGAACCACATTCGGACCGGTGACGAACATGTACGATGTGCCACGGACCATCAGCACGAAGTCGGTGATGGCTGGCGAATATACGGCTCCGCCGGCGCACGGCCCCATGATGGCAGAGATCTGCGGGATAACACCGGACGCCAGGGTATTGCGCAAGAAGATCTCGGCATACCCGCCTAGGGACGCGACTCCTTCTTGAATACGAGCCCCACCGGAGTCGTTCAAGCCAATCACCGGTGCCCCGTTGCGAATGGCCAGGTCCATTATCTTGCAGACTTTCTCCGCGAATGCCTCGGAGAGCGAACCACCGAATACGGTAAAATCCTGGGAAAACACATAGACGGTACGACCTTCGATGCGACCGTGACCTGTTACCACCCCGTCACCGTAGATACGCTGGCTCTCCAGACCGAAGTCGTAGCACCGATGCGTAACGAAACGATCTAGCTCGACGAAGCTCCCCTCGTCCAGCAAGAGAGCGAGTCGTTCCCTAGCAGTGAGCTTCCCCTTGGCGTGCTGGGCGGCGATTCTCTCCGTGCCGCCACCTAGCTCCGCCTCGGCACGCTTACGTTCCAGTTCCTCCAACTTCTCGCGCATACTCATGGCCACGAAAGCTACGTGGCCGAGGCCACTACCTCCAGGAGATCCTCAGCGACCGCTCGCTTGCCCCGTGGCAGCTCCGACGGATAGGTTGCCTTGCGAGGAGGAACTGGTGCAGCGACACGTATGGTCGATCGCTAGCCTGACATCCCCGCTCCGCTTGCGGCTGCTGGGCATGGTGGCGATAGCTGTGGTTCCTGTGGCGGTACTCGTGGCGCAGCTTACGGTCGAGGAACGGCGCGTCAATCTCGAGCGCGCACGCGAGCGTGCCGAGCGGTTACTCGATTCCACGATGGCGGAGCAAGAAGACGTGCTGCGTTCCGGGCGCGAGTTGGCGCAAGTCTTGGCTCAGCTTCCCGAAATTGCCAGAGGTAATTCGGAGCGTTGTTCCGCACTACTGGGCAAGTTGATAGCTGCCATCCCGAGCTACGAGTTCGCTGCACGGCTGACTGCGACCGGGAGTGTCGACGGCAGCACCGATCTCGGAGCCGACTCGGCTGAGTTGCGGGACATTGCGCGAGCGTTGCTGGAGGTGCCGGAAGAGACGAGGTCTCTGGGTTACTATCGCACTACAGGATCTGGTCGACCTGTCGCTACCATACTAGAGACCCTGCCCCAGCGCCGGTCGCGACAGGACGTGTTCCTCCTAGTGGACGTGAAGCTCCGGTGGCCCTCGCAACTCGCGGCAGCGTTGCCGGCGCGCGCTGGGAACGTCGTCGTGCTGGCGGATGCCTCCGGACGCGATTACCTGCGCCTCGGTCCTGGCCCTGGCGGTTCGAGCAACGGGGCCGAAACGCAGAACGAAGCGTTACGACAGATGGTCCGTGGGGGGCCTGCCGGCTACGTGGAGGCTCGCGGCCGCGACGGTGTGAAACGTCTCTATGTCTATCGCAGAATGCAGGCGGCCAACCCTCTCGCTCTGTACCTGTACATCGGACAGCCGGTGAGTGTGGTTTACACGGATGCTAACGAACACCTGCGGCGTAACGCGTTGGTGGCCGCTATATCTCTCGTGCTGGTGTCGATTCTGGCATGGGTGGCTGCAGATCGCTTGGTGCTGCGGGACGTAAACGCTCTTCTGGGTGCTACCGCTCGTTTGGCCGAGGGGGATCTTTCTGCTCGTGTTCCCGTGCCTGCTAGCTCGGGTGAGATTCGCGACTTGGCATTGCGCTTCAACCTGCTGGCCCGCAACCTCGAAGAGAGGCGCCGCGAGTTTCTCGTGCTGGGGAACTCCTCTCCCGACACCATACTCAGGGTAAATCGTAAACTGAGCATCGAGTGGGCCAATGCTACGGCGGTCTCGCGGAGCGGGTTAGACCCTGATGCACTTTCAGGCAAGCCGCTGGTGGAAGCGTTGCCGTTGCTGGGATTGCCGGCGGAGGCTCGAGAAGTGATCGACGAGAGTTTTGCTACGGGTCAGGTGCACGAGCGCGAGCTGCGAGTGGGTGACCCTCCTCACGAACGTTGGCTCGACGTCCGTGGCGTACCCGAGCGAGCCAGGGGAATCAGTGCTGGCTACGTTCTGCTCCTCGTTCGCGACGTGAGCGAGCGAAAGCGGCTCGAAGCGCACGTGGCGCAGGCGGAGCGGCTAGACAGCATCGGGAAGCTAGCGGGGGCGATCGCTCACGACTTCAACAATCTCCTCACGGCAATCATCGGCAATGCGGAAGCAGCGCTGCGCGCGCTCGAGCCCGAGCACCGAGCGCGGGCCGACGTTACAGAGATAAGGGACGTCAGCAAGAGGGCTGCAGCACTCGTTAGGCAGCTCCTTGCTTTCGCCCGGCGAGAACCGGTTCGATCGCGAGTGATCGACCTCGATCGCTATCTCGAGGACAATCTGGGACTCCTTCAGAGAATTGCCGGCCGAAAGGTGCGACTCGCACTGGAACTGGCGCCCGAGATCCCGAACGTACGTTTCGATCCCACCCAGCTGGAGCAGGTACTCGTCAACCTGGTCAGCAACGCACGCGATGCGATGCCCGAAGGCGGCACCGTGACGCTGGCAGTGAAGCGAGCGGATTCTGCCCCTGGGGCGCCGGCCGGAACGGGCGCTCCAGCCGCGGGCTATGTACTCCTTGCCGTGAGCGACACCGGATTCGGTATCCCAGACGGCGTACGTGAACGTATTTTCGAACCGTTTTTTACGACGAAAGGTGACCGTGGCGGTACGGGTTTGGGGCTGGCTGTAGTGTACGGCGTGGTACGCCAGCACGGAGGTTACATAGAGGCAAAGTCGCTAGCTGGCCGGGGTGCTGTGTTCGAAATCTATTTGCCCGGGACCTACGAGAAGGAAGTGGTGGACACAGCCGAACCATGGAGCCGACCGCCCGCCGGCGGTAAGGAAACGATTTTTCTCGTCGAGGATCGGGACTCGGTCCGCGCTACC
>DATMBI010000380.1:0-2328 GCA_035559375.1 Gemmatimonadaceae bacterium
ATCTTGGCGGTTCGACCCGTGGAACGGTCAGGCATGGGGTGGCTTCTCCGAAAGTGTAACGCGCTAACGATAAACGGCTAACAGCTCCGGTGGCACCCGGAATTTAGCCGACCCGGTCGAACTGGCGTAGTTCGAAGGCGATCTCCTCTAAAGCGGCAATGTCGGCGTTCAGATCTGCTTGCAGCTGCCCGTCTCGCACCAGCTCTCGTCCCCCCACGGTAACGAGCACCGCGGGCCGGCGCGGCACGCCGAAAACGAGCGCAGCGGCAACGTCGTACACTGGCATCGCCTCGATGGCCGCGAGCGAAAACGCTGCGAGGTCGGCTGCCTTCCCCACTTCTAGCGACCCGATCTCGCGATCTAGCCCCAAAGCACGAGCACTACCGAGCGTCGCCAATTCCAGCGCGGCCTCGGCGGACAAGAAATCGGGCTCGCCGCGCACCGCCCGCTGTAGCAGAATGGCGGCTCGAGCCTCGTCCAGTAGATCCATTCGATTGTTGCTGGCCACAGAGTCGGTACCCAACCCTACCGCAAGCCCCGCGTTCAAAAGGTTCGCCAACGGTGCCACTCCATGACCGAGCTTAGCGTTGGACACCGGCGAGTGCGCTACGCGAGCGCCACGGTGCCTCATGAGTTCTATGTCCTCGCCGTCTACTCGAACACAGTGTATCAGCAGGGGCTTTGCCTCCAACACGCCGGTCCGCTCGAGCAGCGCAACTGTGGAGCGCGCCCGTGGCTCCACCACGAAGCCACGCCTGCGTAACGCCTCTGCGAAGGGACCGCTCCCCGCACGCACCAGCAACTCCTCCGCCTCGCTCTCGGCCGCATGAACGGCCACCTGCAGCTTCTCGGCTAACGCCAGCTCTGCCGTGGCCTCGAAGAGCCTGTCACTCACGGAGTAGGGCGCGTGCGGCGATACCGCCGTTGCGACTAGCGCGGTGTCTTCGCTCCGCCAACGTTCCAGGCGGTGGTATAGCTGCGACATAGCTACGTCCACCTGCGTAGGATCGGGGCCGAATACTTCCAGGAACACGATCCCGCGGGCGCCCAGCTCCCTCAGGGCACGATGCGGCGCTCCCGACTCCCCCGTGTCTCCGTACGTGGTGATACCGTGACGCAGACCTTCGGCCACCCCGATGCGGGCAGCCGCGACCAACCGCTCGGGAGTCATCAGCCGGTCGCGGGCCTTGGTGAGGCGCACTATCCATTGCCGGAACGGAAGGTTTTCCAGCCAGCCGCGCAGCGCCGTCAGCTCGAGGTGTGAATGTGCGTTAACAAGTCCGGGCAGTAGCACCGCTTCGCCGAGCTCGACCATCTGTCCGGAGGGTGCACTCGTCGCAGGCCCCACGTAGGCGATACGATCACCGGCTACAGCTACTGCACCTCTCTCGATCGGCTGGCTGCTTATCGGCAGAACCCAGCGGGCTTTGTATACACGCATGGAAGTAGCAGGCAATGAAAGTGCTCCCGAGGGAGAAGGACCGTGCTACTCAGGGAATGCGAAACGGGTTGGCTACGTGGCGCCGACGAGCAGCTTCTAGAACGCTGTCGGCGCGTTGTGCCTGCGCGCCGGTTTCGCCCGACCGACATGTGCGATGTGGTTCCGTGCCCGGGAGGAAATACTCGGTGTAGGCGCGCGTGGCACACGCGGGCCCCGCAAGAAGACCGGTCAGCGAGTCTACTTGCCGCGCCAAGACGGCTGCCGGCCGCGGCCAGTCCGGCGGTTCTGGCTTGCGCCGGTAAACATCGAGCATGAACGCTGTGTACGCTGGGGCCGCTAGACGGCCACCTTGTGCATCTGTCATGATCTTCTTGGGTCGGTCGAAGCCGATCCACACGCCGGCCACGAGGTCCGCGGTGAAGCCGACGTACCACACGTCGGCGCCTTCGTTGGTCGTTCCCGTCTTCCCGGCGGAAGGCAGTCGGAAGCCGGCGTTCCACACGCGTGCAAAGGCCGTACCCCTCTGCACCACATCTTTGAGCATGCTGACCATGATCCAAGCCTCTGCCGGCGAGAGCACCGGCGTCACGCTCGGCTGCGGTGCCCAGAGCACGTTCCCGGCCTGGTCTTCCACGCGGACGATAGGGCGCGGCTCCACGCGCATTCCCAGGTTGGCAAAGGTGCTGTAGGCAGCTACGAGCTGAATGGGGTACACCTCTGCCGAACCGATGTGGATGGAGGGGTACGGTGGAATGGGAGTCGTAATCCCGAAGCGGCGCGCCATTTCGATTATCGACTCCTCCCCCAACTGCATCCCCAACCGGATGGCCACGAGGTTACGCGACTCGTAAAGCGCTCGCCTCAGTGTCATCGGTCCCTCGAACTTG
>DATMBI010000381.1:0-9101 GCA_035559375.1 Gemmatimonadaceae bacterium
AAGTTGGAGGATGCGGTAATGGCTGCGTTGCGCCAGGTGGAGGGGACGTACGGGATCGCGGTCATCTCCAGTGCCGATCCGCACAAGATCGTCGCGGCGCGCAAGGGGAGCCCGCTCCTGGTCGGTCTGGGCGACAACGAGTTCTTCGTAGCGAGCGACGTGTCTGCAATACTGGCTCACACTCGTCAGGTCGTGTACCTGGACGACGGCGAGATGGCCGTGGTGGACCGCAACGGCTATCGAATAGTGGACCTCGAAGCGGTGGAGGTGCCCAAGCAGGTTTCGCGGATAGACTGGGACCTGGCCACCATCGAGCGCGGCGGGTTCCCTCACTTCATGCTCAAGGAAATCTTCGAGCAGCCGGTAACCATCGAGAACACGATGCGCGGTCGGCTTCTCGTGGACGAGGGAACAAGCAAGCTAGGAGGGTTGAACCTCTCCGACGAGGAGCTCCTCAGCTTCGACAACATAGTGATCACGGCGTGCGGCACTAGTTGGCACGCTGCTCTGATCGGGGAACACCTCATCGAGGAACTCACGCGCATACCGGTGGAGGTCGAGTACGCTTCGGAGTTCCGCTATCGCAATCCGATAGTGAACGATCGCACTCTCTGCCTGGTGATCTCTCAGTCTGGCGAGACGGCAGACACGCTCGCTGCCATGCGCGAAGCCAAGCGCCGTGGAGCGCGCACCCTGGGGATCGTGAACGTCGTAGGCTCGACGATAGCGCGCGAGGCAGACGGTGGCATTTACCTCCACGCGGGACCCGAGATCGGCGTCGCGTCCACCAAGGCGTTCACGAGTCAGGTGGTAGCGTTGCTGCTCTTCACACTCAAGCTCGGTCGCCTGCGCGACATGTCCATTTTGCGTGGGCGCGAGATTGTCGAAGGGATGCGTCTCCTCCCCGATCAGGTGCGCCACATCTTGGATCGGGCGAGCGAGATCGAGCGGCTGGCCGAGGAATTCCACACGGCTCACAACTTCCTGTACCTCGGCCGAGGGCTGAACTTCCCGGTAGCTTTGGAGGGTGCGCTGAAGCTAAAGGAGATCAGCTACATTCACGCCGAGGGATATCCTGCGGCGGAGATGAAGCACGGTCCTATCGCGCTGATAGACGATCAGATGCCGGTGGTCGTGATCGCGCCGCACGACTTCGTCTTCGAGAAGATCGTGTCGAACGTGCAAGAGGTGAAGGCCAGGCACGGCCGAGTCATCGCGATAACCAGCCGCGAGGAGCCGGCGTTGCGAGGGAAGATAGACTACGAATTCCGGATTCCGGAGACGTTGGACCTTCTCATGCCGATCCTCGCCTCCGTGCCTCTGCAGTTGTTGGCGTACTACATCGCTGTCAAGCGTGGCTGCAATGTGGACCAGCCGCGTAACCTAGCCAAGAGTGTAACGGTAGAGTAGCATCGGCGCTTCGACTCCGCCCGCTTTGGAGGCAGTCCTCGCAGATATTCGGGAGCAGGGGATCGAGCTCACTTACCACCTCGGTGATCTGGTGGGCTACGGTCCGTTTCCGGACGCCGTGGTGGAGTGCATAGCGAATGGCAGGATCTCCGGAGTCGCTGGAAACTACGACTCCACGGTTGCTTTGCGGTACAAGCACTGCGGCTGTGCTTACGAGGATCCCTGGCAGGAAGAGCTCTCGCATCTCAGCGTCCAGTGGACCGTAGGGGCTGTCAGTCCTGAGACGCGCCGTTTTCTCGCGGCTCTCCCCTTTCGTTTGGACGAGGAAGGCGTTCTCGCTGTTCGGTTCCGGCGCGTGACTTACGACGTCGAGCGCGCGGCCGCGGCTATCGAAAGCAGCGCACTTCCGCGCGCTTTCGCGGAGCAGTTGCGGAGCGGTGATGTGCGGAGTGGGCGGCCTGGTTCGGCGTCCTGATCGCGAGGCAGCGTAGGGCGCTATATTCGAACTCCATGCGAGCGGTAGTGCAGCGTGTCGCGCGCGCAGAGGTGCGCGTTATGCAGCCAGGGGGCCAGTGCGTCGTGTCGGGGCGGATCGGAAGGGGATTTTTGATCCTAGTGGGTTTCACACACACGGACGGTGCCGACCAGGTGAGGTGGATGGCTGACAAGGTGGCTGGCCTGCGTCTCTTCCCGGATGCGCAGGGGAAGATGAACTTGGCCCTAGCAGATGTGGGAGGGGCGGTGCTGGTGGTTTCGCAGTTCACCCTCTACGGTGACGCACACAAGGGCCGCCGGCCGAGCTTCGTGGAAGCAGCCGCGCCGGAGCGGGCCGTCCCGCTTTACGAGCAGTTCCTGTCTGCACTGCGGGGGCACGGGCTGCCGGTGGAATCGGGTGTATTCGGTGCCATGATGGAGGTCGAACTAGTCAACGATGGGCCCGTGACCCTGTTGTTGGAGCGGTGATGGCGATTAGGGTGGTCTTGGCTTCCGAATCGCCGCGGCGTCGCGAACTCCTGCGGCTCATCGGTCTGGAGCCTCTGATCCATCCGCCGCGCCTGGACGAGAGGGACTTGCCCGGTGAACATCCCAGGAACTACGCGGAGCGCCTGGCGAGAGAGAAGGCCCTGGCTGTCGCGCCGTTGTACCCGGGCGCGCTTGTAATAGCGGCCGACACGGTAGTGGTTCTCGACGACCGTATGATGGGGAAGCCGGCAGACGACACCGAGGCCGCGGCGATGCTGCAGTCTTTGCAAGGCCGGACTCACACAGTGCACACCGGCTTGGCGGTGGTTCGCGGCGCGACGGTGGAATCGGCTGTCGAGTCGGTGGAGGTAACGTTTCGACCGCTGAGCAGCGCCCAGATCCACGCTTATGTCGCTACGGGCGAACCGCGCGACAAGGCAGGTGCGTACGGCATTCAAGGCTACGGCGCGGTGATAGTCGAGCGTATTCACGGCGACTTTTTCGCCGTCATGGGGCTGCCGCTCTCGCGGCTGGTTTCGCTCTTGGCTCGCTTGGGTATAGAGTACGAGTTCGGCAGTTTGAGGGAACGCGAGCGCTGACAGTGGGTAGGTCGAACTACGTTGCCGAGTGCTATACGAGGCCACTCGGGTTAGGTGTCACAGCCTGTGCTCGCTCGGGCACTATCGACGTAGAGCCGATCGGGAGCCCACGCTCCGGTAGCGTGCCTCCCACAGTCGGAGTTTCTGCACCACGTCGTCGACACCGATGCGCGACATTCGGCCAGGCCGAGTTTGCATCGAAACCGGGTAATTCTCGTTAGGGTCACCGTAGGCGTCCACTACCAGATCTCCGAAGCTGCGATAGGGGCCGGTCCGCTTGGGATTGGTATAACCGTAAAGACCCACCACTGGAGTACCCAGTGCCACTGCCATGTGAAGCGGCCCGGTGTCTGGCGCGATCACGACAGCTGCACCATCCAGGACGGAGACCAAGCGGCGGAGACCGCTCCCCAGTGCGGAGTACGGCTTGGCTCGAGCCTCTGCCATTATCACCGCCTCTGCCTCGAGTTCTCGCCGGGAGCGGCCGCCGACGAGTACGGGCTGCAGTCCGAAATCCGCGGCCAGAATGTCGCATAACTTCGCCCAGCGCTCTGCAGGCCAGTCTTTCTCAGGCTTGCTGGTGGCGACTACCAGGGCTGCCACAGGCCGTTCGAACTGCGAGAAGAACTGCCGCTGCCACTCCCTCTCCTCGGGCCAGGGGCCCAACCTCCACTCGACGGGCTCGGGATCGATGTCCAAATAGCGCAAGAATTCGAAGTACTGGTCCTGCACGTGCGCCGGCGGGGACGGAGGAATCCGGTGCGTGGTGAAAAGCCAGTTCAGGTCGCGAGCTCGGCGGCGGTCGAATCCTAGCTTCACCGGCGCTTTCACGAATGACGTGACCAAACCTGCCTTGAAGTACACCTGCAAATTGAGCGCCAAATCGAAGGAGCGTTGCTGCAGGCGGCGGCGAATGTCGAAAAATCCGGCAAGCCCGCGTGCTCTTTCGAAAACGATCAATTCGTCCACCGACGGATGCCCGCGTACGAGTTCCGCAGGTCCAGGCTGAAGGATCCAGGTGATTCGGCTACCAGGATGGCGGCGTTTGATGGCATTGATGACGGGCAATACGTGGACCGCATCGCCCACAGCGCTCATCATGACGATGGCCACGTCGCCGAATCGCATCGAGTTCATCGAAGTACGGGTCGTTCCGCCATTGCCTCGCGCAAAAGGACGATCCAGTCGGGGTCGATAGCCGCGCTGTGCAGGGCGCACCACTTCCTGACGGAGCGCGCTAGCCGCCGGACATTGGCGGCGTGGACAGATCGTGGATCCATGGATACGTGCTTGAGGCGATCGATATCCAGAATGTATGCCACCGTGGCTCCGCCCTCTCCAGTCAGCAGAACGTTGTTGACGTTGAGGTCCGGGTGCCACAGACCGCGAGAAGCCAGTTGGGCGAGCAGCTCCGCCACGGGAGCGATCCACCGATCCGATGGCTCGTTCTCGCGGATCAGTGCGCCGAGCGTGCGCCCCGGTATTGCTGCTGTCACGACATCGCTACGGCGCAGGATCCAGGCAGCCTTGTAGACAGCGGTGGCGAGCACCAGCGGTGTGCGCACTCCGTCCATGACTAGGAGATAGGAGCGGGCGAGTTCCAGGCTCGCTCGTGTCGGCGGCAAGAAGAGGTCGCGCAGCAACGGCGCGAGGAGCCCACCGTGATGCGAGTGGCGAACAACTACCGAGCTGCCTGAACCCGGTAAAGCTACCTCGTAGGCGGGGAGCCGCCCACGGTGAACCTTCCGATCGGGCTGTCGCGCAGCCCACGAATAGAGCGTCTCGTTCAGCAAGACGTCGTGAACCCACTCGGCGCACGAGCGATGGGCGTGCGCCACGTAGCCTCGTCCGTCGATTCGGACGTACTCGCGCAGGAGATTCACACCAGCGCTCGCAGGACGACTACCGGCTCGCCTCTACCGGGGAGCACCACGCGGCCGTGTTCCACGAACGAGCGCGGTCGCGTTAGCGCTTTCCGGAAGGCGTCGCTCACCAGGATTTGCCCCCCCTCGGCCGCGGTGCACAATCGCTTTGCAGTGTTGACGACGTCGCCGATGACAGTGTACTCGAGGCGCCGCTCGGAGCCTAGAAAACCCGCGAATGCCTCTCCGTAGTTGATCCCGATCCCGATCTGCAGCGCTTGCTTCCCCTGGGCCAACCACCGATCGTTCAGCTGATCGAGGGCAGCCAACATCGCCAGGGCAGCGTCCAACGCGCGATCTGCATCGTCGGGTTCGCTGAGCGGCGCTCCCCACTGCGCCATCACTTCGTCTCCGATGAACTTGTCCAGCGTCCCGCCGAAGCGAAAAACGCACTCTGCCATCTCGGTGAAATACTCGTTGAGCAATCGTGCGGTCTCGTCAGGAGAGAGGCGGGAAGCCAGCGCGGTAAAGCCGCGGATATCCGCGAAGAGCACCGCCACACGTCGGCGCTCCCCTCCCAAGTACAGGTCGGCAGCGCCGGAAGCAATCCGCTCGGCAACGTGTGGAGTGAAGAAGCGCTCGAAATTGCCGCGCACCAACGCGTCGCGCCGCACCTGCTCGGCGAATCGAATGTTGTCTACGGCCACCGCTCCGATGCCAGCGAACGCGACCAGGAACTCCAGGTCTTCGTCCTCCACAGGCCGCGACCTCTCGACGCTGTCCACGTAGAGCACGCCTAACGCCTTACCCTCGCTCCCCAACAGCGGTGCGCACACAGCGGCGCGAGTGGTCGCCGCGCTGCCGGCCGTCGATGTTTCCTCTGTATGCGACAACAACGCGACCTTGTCTGCGAGGGCCGTACGGGCCAGCTCCAACGGCACCGGCCGCAGCGTCGCCTGAGGCTGGCGTCCACGCGACATGCGGAGCTCCAGTTCTCCCGCATCGTTCACCAATAAGAGCGAGACTTGGTCTGCGTCCATCAAACGGAACGCGAAGTGAGTCATCTTTTCCAAGAGGGCGTCCAGGTCCGCGACCCGCGTCAGCGCCTTGGAGATCTCCAGCAGCAACGTCAGCTTCAGACGATCGCGCTCGTGCTGGGGCAGTACAGCGGCTGTTTCTTCGACTGCCTCCTGAACGCCGCTGGCGCGCAAGGCTCGCTCCAGCGACTGATCCGCATCGGGGACCGGAACCTGGCGAATGATAGTGGTACCTGCGCGGGCAGCGCGGCGCAAACGCTCGGCGGTCGTGTCGTCCACGAGGACCGGACTCAACTCGCGCAGCTCGAACAGCATCTTGCCGAACAGGATCCGATCGCCAGGGACCAGCCGCGCACTGGTTACGCGCACGCCGTTCACGAAGGTGCCATTGCTGGATCCGAGATCCCGCACGCTTACCACACCGGAGTCCACCAACAGCTCAGCGTGCGTGCGGGAGACGGTGGGATCCATAACTGGGAGATCGCTACTCAGGGCGCGCCCCAGGACGAGTGGCGTTCCAGGCCGCAGTTCGAACGAATGCTGTCCATCTGCGCTGACGAGTCTAAAGGGCATGGCTCAGCAGAATATGCGCAAACGTCGGCACCACTCCTAGCGCTCCTGGGAGCGGATCATCCCCAGTGCCGTAAGAAGAGCCCGTGCCTTGTTCTCCGTCTCGTCCCACTCGCGCTCGGGGACGGAATCGGCAACGATGCCCGCACCCGCTTGGATAGAAGCTACCCCGCCCGACACCACACAGGTGCGAATCGTTATCGCAAGATCCATCCTAGTGTCGCCCGACGCGATGTAACCGACTGCACCGGCATAAGGGCCACGGCGTTCCGGTTCGAGTTCGTCGATGATCTCCATCGCCCGCACCTTCGGTGCACCAGTCACCGTACCTGCCGGGAACGCGGCCCTGAAGGCGTCCAGCGCCGTAAGCCCGTCGCGCAGCTCACCCTCCACCTGGCTTACGATGTGCAGGACGTGAGAGTATCGCTCGACGGTCATCAGGTCGGTGACCTGCACACTACCGTAGCGCGCGATACGACCCACGTCGTTTCGCCCCAGGTCCACGAGCATCAAGTGCTCCGCCCGCTCCTTCTCGTCGGCCAGTAGCTCTGCGGCCAGCTGCCGGTCCTCCTCTGGGTCGCGCCCTCGCGGACGGGTCCCCGCTATAGGACGCACAGTAACCCGCCCGCCCGCTACTCGAACCAAGAGCTCCGGGGAACTGCCCACCAATTCCACTCCATCCAACATCAGATGGAACATGTAGGGCGAAGGGTTGAGGGTACGGAGCGCCCTGTAGAGCGACAGTGTGTCGAAGTCGTGCTCGAGCACGATACGCCGCGCCAGCAGAACTTGAAAGCAATCCCCGGCGAAAATGTACTCGCGAATGCGCTCCACGGCGCTGAGAAAGTCCTCGCGCGTGAAGAGGGAACGGCCTGACGCCGGTGCCGCTGGAGCGCCTGGTCGCAGGCGGGGTAGCTCCAAACTAGTAGCCAGGCGCCCTTCCAGTTCGTCGAGCGTTGCCACGGCGTCCGAATAGCGCCGCCGCAACTCGCTCTCGGGAAGACCTTCTTCCACGGGCACCGCCACGACAAGACGGCCCGTGCCGTGCAGGTTGTCGAGGACGAGAAGCGACTTGGTGAACACGAAGAGCGCATCGGGAGCCTCGATGGCACGGGACGGCGGCGAAGGGAGTCGCTCGATCAGCCTAACTACATCGTAGCCGAAGTACCCCACAGCGCCTGACCAGAACGCACCCAGCTCTGGGACCGGCGCCGGTCGCTCGCTGCGCAGGCGCCGCTGGAGATCCCCCAACGGATCGCTAGTCTGCACCGGTCGCCAACCTCGTTCGGGTTCCCAAAACTCGACCAAGCCGTCGCGCAGGCGCCACGCGCCTCTCGGCTCCGTCCCCAAAAAAGTGTAACGCGCCCAGGTTTCACCACCCGCCGGTGCGGATTCCAACAAGAACGCAAATGGAGGGCGACGCAGTTTCGCGAAGGCGGATACAGGCGTGTCCGCATCTAGCAAGATGTCCCGCCATACGGGTACCAGATTCCCCTGTCGGCTCAGTTCCCTGAAACGTTCGAAGTCAGACACCTGATCCAGAATTCGCTCGTGACTCGAGGCCGCAATCGGCGGCTGATGATATATTGCGCTCGTATGCGTCGCAGCCTCAGGACGTGTAGAGCCGCGATGTGCACCCTGCTAGCCACTGCCGTTCCCGCGCCCGCACAGCGCTGGAACGATAGCACCGCACTGGCTCTGGCAGCGCAGGCGACGTCCCTGCGCTCGCGCCAGCTAGCGGACACCGGTCTCACCGACTACTACGCACGAGCCCACGGTTACCTGGTTTTTCTCGCCCAAGTCGGCGAGGGCTTTCCCGACCCTCCACGGATTGTAAAGGCTGACGAACTAGCGCTGGAAGTCTACTGGCGCGCTCCGAACTACAGCAAGCAGTACATCGTCGGCCGCCGCGATACACTGCTGCTACCTACGGACATCGCTTACCACCGGGATCACCTCGGTATCGTCCAGAACAACTTTCCTGACGTCATCAGGCTGGGCGAAGGCGACGAGGTGCGCGACGTGATACACCCGTTGTCGCCGGCGGGCTTGGCGAGCTACGACTATGCCCTCACCGATTCGATGGCCCTCGAGGTTCCCGGCCGCAGGATCGAAGTCTACGAGCTTTCGGTGCGGCCCAAGGATCCCCGCACCCCAGCCGCTGTAGGGGCGATATACTTGGCTCGAGGAGACGCACAAGTCGTGCGGATGGCGTTCTCGTTCACGCGTAATGCGCTCCTCGATCCGGAGCTCGAAGACGTCACGGTGGTACTCGAGAACGCGCTGATCGAAGGCAGCTTCTGGCTCCCCCACCGCCAAGAGATCGAAATCCGGCGTAGCGGTCGCTGGCTCGATTTCCCTGCTCGCGGTATCATCCGAGGGCGCTGGGAGATCTGCTGCTACCTGATCAACCAGGGCTATCGAGCAGAGGCATTCACTGGCCCCGAAATCGAGTATGCGCCGCCACAGCGGCGCATACTCCACAGCTTCAGCGGCTCGATACTCGAAGGTCTCGCTCCCGTGGAGGCCGTGGCAAACGAGGCCGATATTCGCCGAGTCCAGGCTATGGCGCTGGATCTGGTAGGGAACGCCGGGCTAGCTCGCGATCGAGTGGCGGCGTTGGCTCTACCGGCAGTGAGCGAGCTGGTGAGTTTCGATCG
>DATMBI010000382.1:0-4771 GCA_035559375.1 Gemmatimonadaceae bacterium
TGACCACCACCTTGTAGCGCACGGGCTCGCGTGCACGCGGCGGAAGTGGATCGCTGACGATCTGGAACTCCAGATCGCCTGTCCAAAGACGCACCGAGAGGTCGCGTGGACCGCACGCAGTCCCCAGAAGGGCAGCGAGCACGAGTAGAACCTTGTTGCCGAATCTCACGAGGCGTAGTACTCCAAGCCGAGGTGGGTTATCTGCTCCTCCCCCATCAGATGGCGCAGCGTGTTCTTGAGCTTCGTCTGCTGGATGAACAGATCGTGCTCTGGCTGCAAGCCGGGTGCGGCCATCGGACTCTTGTAATAGAACGACAGCCATTCCTGAATCCCCTTCATTCCAGCTCGCTGTGCGAAGTCCGAGAATAGCGCAAGATCGAGGACCAGCGGTGCGGCCAGGATCGAGTCGCGGCAGAGGAAGTTGACCTTGATCTGCATGGGGTAGCCCATCCAGCCGAAGATGTCGATGTTGTCCCACCCCTCCTTGTTGTCTCCTCTAGGTGGGTAGTAGTTGATGCGCACCACATGCGAGAACGAGCTGTAAAGCGTGGGGTAGAGTTCGGGCTGAAGGATGGTGTGCAGGACGCTGAGCTTCGACTCCTCCTTGGTCTTGAAGGAGGCGGGGTCGTCCAGGACCTCGCCATCCCGATTCCCTAGGATGTTGGTGGAGTACCATCCCGCTAGCCCCAGCATCCTGGCCTTGATCCCGGGAGCTATCACCGTCTTCATCCACGTCTGCCCCGTCTTGAAGTCTTTCCCGGAAATAGGAACAGATCGCTCGTTAGCCAATTGTATCAATGCCGGCGTGTCGACGGTCAAGTTGGGAGCGCCGTTGGCAAACGGCACACCTTCCATGATGGCGGCCCAAGCGTACAGCATCGACGGCGCGATAGCGTCGTCGTTGCGTTCCATAGCACGCTCGAACTGCTCGATCGTGGCATGCTGAGGTCCCGGCTTGATATACGCTTCCGTCGACGCGCACCAAACCATCACCACTCGCTCGACACCAGTGCGAGCGCGGAAATCTCGGATATCTTGGCGCAGCTGCTCGGCAAGATCCCGTTTTGTCTTGCCACGCTTGACGTTGGGACCGTCGATGCGACTTACGTAGCGCCGGTCGAAGACTGCCGCCATCGGACGGATGTCGCGCAGGAAGTCGGCCACCCTCTCCAGGTCGCGCTCCTCGAGCACGCCGGCCTTGCGAGCGGCGGTGTAGGCATCGTCCGGAATGGGGTCCCAAGCCCCGAACACCAGGTCCTCGAGTTTCGCGAGCGGCACGAATTCCTTGATCAGCGGCGATCGGTTCTCCGTTCGCTTCCCCAGGCGTATCGTCGCCATCTGCGTAAGCGACCCGATCGGCTGGGCGAATCCTCGGCGAACGCTCTCGACTCCCGCCATGAACGTCGTTGCTACCGCCCCCAGGCCCGGAGTGAGCACCCCGAGCTTGCCGCTAGCCGGCGCTATCTGCACGCGCGGCGTGGTAGTATTTGGCTGCAATTGAACTCTACTCCCACAGTTTGTCGATTCAGAATTGGATCAGCGCACTGCGTCGAGCCGCTGTGGTGTCCCGACGTCCCCGGAACGGCGTCCCGCCACGGCATCCCCATCCCGGCCGGAGGTGTGCGCCACGCTCGACCGCGCCGCTGCAAACTCGGGCATGGGCGAGTCGCCTGCCGCACAAGCGCGGTACACGAATGCTATACGCTGCGCGACCGTAATCCAGGCTGTCAGCGTGAGAATCACGCAGATCGACATCAGCACCCAGCCTCCCAGCGCCAACCCGAAGAAGGCCTGAGGTGCCGACAGCAGTACGATCCTCTCGGCGCGCTGCAGTATGCCGACCTTCGCGTCGAGACCCAAGCCCTCGGCGCGCGCCCGGGTGTACGACGTCAGGAATGCCCCGATCATTCCGAGCAGCGACACGACCACCATCGGCGTAGCCATGTACGGGGGGATACTCTGATGAACGCCGTTCCTCGCGAAGAATATCGTGAGACCAGCTAGCACTGCACCGTCCGAAATTCGATCGAGCGAGGAGTCGTAAAAGGCTCCGAAGCGACTCGATCGACCCTGTCGGCGCGCCACTTCACCGTCGACGGCATCGAAGACGGCCGTGATCCCGAACACCCAACCGGCCAACCTTATTTGGCCGGATGCATAGATCGCACCGGACACGATCGCGCTGACGGTGCCGAGCGTCGTCACCAGGTTGGGGTTGACCCTCCGTGTGACGAGCCAGTCTACCAGCGGGGCGATCAGGCGCAGATAGCCGAGTTTTATCCTCTCCCAGGGGTTCATGTAAGGAGCAGCGACTGGGCCTCAAAGTGCCGGATCTGGACTGGCGAGCGCTTCAAGCTACGGCCCGCGGGCGGACGTAACAACCCTCCACTTCAGCGGTCCCTGCCATGCAGCTTCGCTCCAGAGAAGAGCGAGAAAAGGGTGCCCGGAGACCGCAGCTCCCAGTACACAGTGTCCCTCAGCGTTACACCGTCACGGGTGAACGTCAGTGTCCCGTCTGCCGTACGAGCCTTGAGCTGAACCACCAGCCCCCATAACGGCTCCGGTACTCCTAGGTTCGCCGTAGTGGCGGCCGGCACCTGACCCAACAGGTGATCACTCCCACCACTCACGACGTATACATTGACGGTCTGTTGCAAGCGATTGTCCACCCTAACCACCGCCGAGGAGCGCGGCGTTGCACCACTTCTCACTACAACCGTGCGGTGGCACGCCGCGATCAACGCGCCAAACGCCAAGATAGTCACCCAGCGTGACATGACTCCCTCCGGTTCGTCTCGCAAGTACAAGCCATTTCGTACGACAGCGGCGCCCTTCCACCCCGAGCGGACAGCACGCGGGGTGCCGCTTCCCCTCAGTCCCAGCTTGAACCTTACCTGCCTGAAGGCTAGTTTGAATCGTGTACAGCCGCCACTTTGCGGCTCGAGGAGGTAGCCAGTGAGCACGCTGCAAGAGCCAGTTCTCGCGGTACATGTCACCCCGGTGGCAGCCGCTGAAGTCAAGCGTTTCATGGACGCCGAAGGTGTCCCTGCGGATGTGGGAGGCTTGCGTGTAAGCGTACAGCCGGGTGGATGCAGTGGATTCAAGTACGGGTTGCTTATCGAAGATCAGCCTGCTGAAGATGACATCATCGTTCCGCAGGATGGCTTTCGCATTTTCGTGGATCCGTTCAGCGCCCAGTACCTCAACAACGTGACCATCGACTACGTGTCCTCCATGCAGGGCTCCGGTTTCACGTTCAAGAATCCCAACGCGACAGGCGGTTGTGGTTGCGGTCACTCTTTCTCCGCCTGACACAGAGGGTGAGAGGTAGCTGCTGAGCGCCTACGCTGGAGGTGAAGGGGCCCGCGATTCTGCCGAAGATCGCGGGCCCCCTTTTTGGCTCGAATGGCGACGATGAACGGCCATTTCACCCCGCTGGACGCCGCCGTGCTGTTGGCCTACCTGGCTGGCGTCACATTCCTCGGGCTCTGGCTGGGACGGCACCAGCGTAGTGCGCGAGACTACTTCGTCGCCAGTGGCGACATCCCCTGGTGGGCGGTGCTGATCTCTATAGTTGCAACGGAAACCAGTGCCATCACCTTCATCAGCATTCCAGGGCTCGCATACCTCGGCGACCTCGGGTTCCTGCAGATCACTGTGGGATATCTCCTCGGCCGCATCGTCGTGGCTTGGCTTTTGCTGCCGCGCTATTTCGAGGGTAAGCTGGTCACTGCTTATGCCTTGTTAGAAGAGCGCTTCGGCGCAGCTACGCGCAGGATGGCATCCGTCACGTTCATGGCTACACGAGCCTTGGCTGATTCCGTACGCCTGTTCGCGACCGCTATCCCACTAGCCCTCGTCCTAGGCCCTGTGGTGCCCACGCACTATGCCTCGCAGCTCGCCATTCTGCTAATAGGTGCCTTTACGCTGCTGTACACGTACCATGGTGGAATTCGCGCCGTGGTCTGGACCGACGTCGTGCAGAGCGGTGTTTACGTTCTGGGAGGCGTAGTTGCGTTGCTGCTGCTCGGCGCAGGAGTGGAGGGCGGGTGGTCGGCGATCCTCGCCCGCGCTGCAGAAGACGGGAAGTTACGCCTCCTCGACTTCAGCGCCACGCTGAGCCGGCCCCATACCGTCTATGCGGGCTTGCTCGGGGGAGCGTTTCTTGCGATGGCATCGCACGGGGCCGATCAACTCATCGTCCAGCGCCTGCTGGCAGCCAAAGAGCTGCGGCAGGCACAGTGGGCACTAGTCGGCAGTGGTATCGTGGTGATATTGCAGTTCGCACTCTTTCTGTTCGTGGGGTTGGGTTTGTACGCGTTCTACAGAGGGCGCAGCTTTTCGAGACCGGACGAGATTTTTCCGACCTTTATCATCGAGAGCATGCCGCCCGGCCTCACAGGTTTGGTGATCGCGGCGATCCTGGCTGCCGCCATGAGCACGGTATCTAGTTCGCTGAACTCCCTGGCAGCGGCCACGACGCACGACATTTACGAGCCACTCACCGGTAATACGGGGAACAAGAGCTATCGAGCGGGACGACTTCTCACCCTGATTTGGGCTGTGGTCTTGGTTGGCGCTGCTCTGCTGTACCCGTCGAGGAGTACGCCAGTAGTAGTAGTGGCACTTTCGATTGCATCTTTTACGTACGGGGGACTGCTCGGAGGCTTCGCTCTAGCTCTTCTGTGGCGACCGGCTATCCAGCTCGATGCAATGGTGGGGATGGCGGTAGGGATAGCAGCTATGGCGCTGGTAGTCTTCTCTGGGCCAC
>DATMBI010000383.1:0-3178 GCA_035559375.1 Gemmatimonadaceae bacterium
CCACTTCGACGTGTGGGCACCTGCCATCGCTCCGAGGTTCGACGAGGCTATGTCCGAGCTACGCGACTGCCAGGGTGTGATACTGGACCTGAGAGGGAACGTCGGTGGGGTGGCAGCCATGGTGATGGGATTCGCGGGGTACTTCTTCGAAAACGAAGTGGTGTTGGGTACTTTGCGCATGCGCGGTGGCGACCTGCGCTACGTTGCCAATCCCAGGCGTGTGGACAGGAATGCCCGACCGCTGGCGCCGTTCCGCGGGCAGGTGGCGCTGCTCGTGGACGAACTCTCCGCTAGCACCAGCGAGATCTTCGCCGCAGCGCTTCGAAGCACGGAACGCGCCAGGGTGTTCGGCGTTCCCACCGCGGGCCAGGCACTCCCCAGTCTAGCGACTAGACTCCCTAACGGAGACCTCCTGCTTTACGCTATCGCCGACTTCGTCGCACCGGGCAACAGGCGATTGGAGGGCTGCGGCGTGGAACCGGACGAGGTGGTGCAACTGGATCGCGAGGAATTGCTGCTCGGACGAGACGCGGTGTTGGACCGAGCGCGGCGCTGGATCTGGCAAGCCGCTACTGTCGGAGCCACTCAACGGCCTTAGATTGCAGCGTACGGCGGCTGGCGCACCGCAGGTCTTCCTCGGGTCGCCACATCATCACACAAGGAGTTGTTTATGCGCAAACCGGCACTGATCGCTGCGGCTTCGTTGTTGTGGGTGCCTGCGGGAGCGATGGCTCAGGGGAGCTTACCGGCAGCCAAGGAGATTCTAGCGCGTTTCGAGCAGGCAAGTGGTGCGAGCGCTTGGAAGTCGCACAAGTCGGCACGAATGAAGGCGGAGATGGAAATTCCTGGAGCTGGCATGACGGCGACCGTAGAGGCCCTGTTCGTGTTCCCCAACACCGTCGTCCAGAAGGTGTCGCTCCCCGGGCTTGGCGAGAGCCTTTCTGGTTTCGACGGCACCGTGGCTTGGAGCATCGACCCGATGCGCGGCCCGCGCATAGTAACCGGTGCGGAAGCCGATGCTATGCGCGAGAGTGCAGACCCGGCCGCCTCGTACGGGCAGTCGTCTGAAATCGTCAGCTCCGAGACTGTGGAAAAGGCGACGATGGACGGTCAGGAGTGCTACCGGGTGAAGCACACTTGGAAATCGGGGCGCACGTCTTACGACTGCTTTTCGGTCGCTACGGGACTCCTAGTCGCACGGAGCATGGTGCAGGCGTCGCAGATGGGCGAGATGGAGTTGACGCAATTTCACCGGGAATACAAAGACTTCGGTGGGATGAAGCGTGCCGCCCTGACGGTCACTCAGATGATGGGCCAGGAAATGAACATGCGCCTTACCTCCTGGGAATGGGACAATGTGGACCCGAAGGAAGTAGCCCTTCCGCCGGAGATCAAGGCGCTGCTCGAAAAGAAACCGGAGCGCTGAACGATTGTGCTACGTTCTGCGCGCGGCGCCGTGTAGGTTCAGCGCCGCGCCTGGCCTGCCAAAAAATCGACGGCTAGGTTAGCCATCGCGCGGATCCCCGGGACGATAGCACCCTCGTCCGCGTAAAAGCGCGGCGAGTGATTGGGAGCGGCCTGAGACGGATCCTGCCCTTTGGGCGTGATTCCGAGGAAGAAGAACATTCCCGGTACCTTCTGTTGGTACCATGCGAAATCCTCGGCGGTGGTGGTTTGCTGTGCTAAAGTCACCGATTGTGGACCCAACACTCTACGCAGCGTCGGTAGCATTCGCTCGGTGAGCGACGGGTCGTTGTAGGTGACCGGCACCATTTTCTGGATACGCACCGTCGCGCGCGCGCCGGACGCGGCAGCGATGGATTGTACCGTGCGTTCCAGCTTCTCGTGCAGCGCTGCCCTGACGCGTTCGTCGAAGGTGCGGATGGTTCCGGAAAGCTCGACACTGTCGGGGACTATGTTCGTGCGCACGCCACCCCGGAAAGAGCCCACGGTTACGACGGCTGGAGTCAGCGTGAGGTCGGTCTGCCTGCTCACCAGGGTCTGCAGTCCCAGCACGATCTGAGAAGCCGCTACTATAGGATCGATACCATTCCACGGTAGCGCACCATGAGTCTGGCGGCCATGTACCGTGACATAGAAGTTGTCGCCACTAGCCATCAGGCCACCCGGCCTGTAGGCGATCTTCCCCACTTCGAACGGGAAGACATGCAGACCGAAAATTGCATCCACCCGAGGGTTGTCCAGCACGCCTTGGGCGATCATGAGCGGCGCGCCACCTTCCTCGCCTAACGGTGGCCCCTCTTCCGCAGGCTGGAAGATGAACTTGACCGTGCCGGGTAGCTCGTTCCGCAGTGGCGTCAACACTGCCGCCACTCCCATTAGGATGGCCATGTGCATGTCGTGACCGCAGGCGTGCATGACACCGACCTCCTGGCCGCCGTAGTTGGTGCGCACAGTCGATCGGAACGGAACGTCCACCTCCTCCGTCACCGGAAGCGCATCCATGTCGCTACGTAGCGCAACCACCGGCCCGGGTCGCCCGCCGCGAAGGATTCCTACCACTCCGGTGTGCGCCACTCCGGTTTGCACCTCCAACCCCAGACTTCGAAGGTGCTCCGCGATTATCCTGGCAGTTCGTGTCTCGCGATTCGATAGCTCCGGGTTACGATGAAAATCCCTCCGCCACGTAATCGCTGCTTGTTCGATCTCTCGGGCGCGCCGGTCGATTTCGGAGTAAAGCCGCTCGGATCCTTGAGCCGTAGCCGCCGTGGTCAACGAGGCTAGTAACGCGGCGCCGGCCAGAGTGCGCCTCGTCGTTGCAAGTGACAGATGGTTCATCGTGGGTCCCTTCGCCATGTCCGAGAAGTCGTTCAGTAGAGAATTAAGTGCTGCAGCCCGTGGCGGAAGTGGTAGCCGATCGTGCAGGTGCTAAAGCCAGGTCTGGTGCTGCCCGATACTTGTAAGTCAGGGGCACGATCTGCCCATTACTTAGCTAACAGCGAACGTTACGTATGGTAGACAGCGCATCGCCGACTTCCCAGGGCGGCCAGGGGGATGTCGCATTCCTGGAGATGTTGGCGCAGCTAGAGCAGGGCACCGTTGTGGAGGATGGCGACGCTGCGGTACTGCACTACGACGAGGCGGAGCGCAGGATCCTCGGGCCGGGTGCGTTCGTGCAAGTGCGCGGTACGCTGCGCCTGATGGTGCGCGCCTCGCA
>DATMBI010000384.1:0-4834 GCA_035559375.1 Gemmatimonadaceae bacterium
CGACCACAGGCGGCACCACGCTCACTTGGAAATCCCGAGCCGCTCCAAGTCTTTGCAGTGTTTCCACGTCACCGGAGCGATGGCGACCGAAGCCGTGATCGTATCCCATGACCAGCCACTTCATTCCCAGCCGCGATAGGAGAATCTCGTCGACGAAGCGTTCGGCTTCGAAAGCAGCCAACTCCGGAGTGAATGGGATGGCGACCAGGTAGCTCACGCCGCTCTCAGCGAGTACCTCGAGCTTCTCGTCCCACGTCGTAAGAAGAGGCGGTGCCGCTGCGGGGTTCAAAACCTCGAGCGGGTGCGGCTGGAAGGTCACGATCACACTGGGAACACCTTCCCGGCGGGCTCGTTCCACGAGTGTGTCCAGCACGAGCCGATGCCCCAAATGCACACCATCGAACGTCCCCACGGTCACTGCCGTGGCCGCCGCAGAAAGGACTCGCTGGCTCATCGTGACCCGAGTACCACGCGCGGTTGCCAATGATCGTCCCGCCGCTCCGCTAACGCCAGCAGCTCACCAGAGGGGTCCAGAAGCAGTGCCAGTCGACCCGGCACAGTTGCTACGACTCTGGCACCGTGCCTGACACGTGTCGCTTCCTCCGGTGCGAGGGTCTGACTCGGCCAGCCTGGAAGCGCCGCGGCCACCGGCTGCAGGCGAGGTGCTTCGAGAAACTCGGCGAGAGTTGTCGCATCGTCGAGCGTGAACGGACCGATCCGGATCCGACGCAGCGCCACAAGATGAGCGGCCGAGCCAGCTAGCTGACCTAGATCGCGGGCCAGCGCGCGCACGTAGGTGCCAGTGCTGCAGGAAACGCGTGCGAGCCAGGTGTCGCCCTCGCGCTCCAGAAAGTTCCAGTAGTACACCTCGACTTCGACAGGGCGGAGCTGTACCTCTTTGCCCGAACGGGCCAGCGCGTACGCCCGGGCCCCAGCCACGTGTTTGGCAGAAAAGGCTGGCGGCACCTGCGAAATCCGACCTGTGAGTCGCGCAGCCGCCGCGCGTACCGCGCTCTCCCGCGGCAGCGGCGCCCAAGCGACAGGCGAACCAGTCCTGTCGTCGGTGTCGGTCGCCACGCCGAACCGGATCGTTGCTTCGTAAACTTTGGGATCGCTAGGCACGAACCTGGCGAGGCGAGTGGCACTGCCGGCTAAGATGACCAGGAGCCCCGACGCGAACGGATCGAGTGTACCGGTGTGGCCGGCCGGTGCTCCGAGCACGCGCCGCACTTGCCGCACTACATCGTGCGACGTGGCACCCTCCGGCTTGTCTATCAGCACGAAGCCGTTAGTCGGCCTCGTCGCTGTTTGCGTCATCGGTGGGCTTCCCAGCCTTGAGACGAGCGAGCAAGTCTTCGATTCGGGCAGCTCTGGCAATGCTTTCGTCGAGTTTGAACTGAATCTCGGGTGCGCTTCGAATGCGCAGCACCCGGCCCAACCGCGCACGCAGGTGTCCGGCCACGGATGCTAGACCCTGCATGGTGGTGGCTCGCTCGATCTCGCTCCCCATTACGCTCACGTATACCCTGGCGAAGCGCAGATCGCGCGTCACATCCACACCCGTGACTGTGACAAGGCCACGAATCCTCGGATCCTTGACGTCCTCGGCAAGGAACGTTGCCACCTCCTCGCGGATGGCTTCGGCAACACGCTCGGAACGTCGCGATTCGCTAGGCATGGTCCCAAGACGGAATGGCAGGAACGGCCCGACTCTAGCACTGCGAATGGAGTGCGGGGTCACAGGTCAGGAGGACGTCTTGCGCGCTCCACCCTCGGCTGTCGGTGCGGTGACCGCTGCCTCCAGCGTGCGTGCTAACTCCTCCTTGCGGTAGCACTCGATCACATCGCCGACTTTCACGTCGTTGAAGTTCTCGATGAGTATGCCGCACTCGTAACCCTCCTTCACTTCCCTTACGTCCTCCTTGTGACGCTTGAGCGACGCGATGGCACCGCTGTATACCTCCCTGCCGTCGCGCACCACACGGACACGACCCTGGCGCGTGATCGTGCCACTCCGCACGAAGCAGCCCGCTACGGTTCCGACGTGAGAAATCTTGAACACCTGGCGCACCTCGGCCTCGCCCAAGATCACCTCGCGCTCCTCGGGGCGCAGCATTCCCTCTAGGGCGGCGCGAATGTCAGCGACCGCGTCGTAGATTACGCGATACAGCCTGATCTCGACGCCGTCGCGCTCGGCGATAGCCCTGGCGTTGGAATCCGGACGCACGTTGAAGCCGATAATCATCGCACCCGCAGCCTTGGCCAGCTGCACGTCGCTCTCCACGATAGCACCAACGCCGCGGTGGATGATGCGAACCTCCACCTCCGAGCTGCCCAACTGCGCCAACGCGTCGGCAAGTGCCTCTGCTGGCCCACCTTGGTCGGCTCGAATTATGAGATTCAACGTGCGCTTGCCATCGGCACCTTGAGCCAGCATGCCGTCGAGAGTCGTGGGACCGCGAGCTGCCTTCAGGCGGCTCTTGGCCTCGCGCTCCAGACGCTCGCGCCGCTGTGCGATTTCCCTAGCTTGCGCCGCATCCTCGGCCACGATGAACTGGTCGCCCGCTGTAGGAACGCCGGGAAATCCCAGTACCTGCACTGGGATGGCAGGCCCAGCCGCCTTTACCGGCTTCCCACGCTCGTCGAGTAGAGCCCGTACACGACCAGAATACTTCCCGCAAATGAAGTCGTCGCCCACTCGCAGCGTTCCCTGTTGGACCAGTACCGTGGCTACAGGACCTTTACCGGGATCCAGCTGCGCCTCGATGACCGTGCCCATAGCAGGCCGATTAGGGTTGGCCTTGAGGTCCAAAACATCAGCAAGGAGCAAGATCTGATCCAAGAGCTCCTGGACATTGGTCCCTTGCTTCGCCGAAATGGGCGTGCTGAGGACGTCTCCACCGAACTCCTCTAGCACTACTCCGTGCTGCAGCAGGTCGCGCTTGACGCGATCAGGATCTGCATCTGGAAGATCGATCTTGTTGATCGCGACTACGATCGGAACACCTGCGTTACGCGCGTGCGAGATCGCCTCTATCGTCTGAGGCATCACAGAGTCGTTAGCCGCGACCACCAAGACGACTATATCCGTGACCTGAGCACCGCGAGCGCGCATAGCGGTGAACGCTTCGTGGCCCGGGGTGTCCAGAAAGGTTATCTCGCGCCCGTTAGGCAGGGTTACGTGGTAGGCGCCGATGTGTTGCGTGATACCTCCGGCTTCGCCAGCTACTACGTTCGACTTGCGGATGTAGTCCAGGAGGGACGTCTTGCCGTGGTCGACGTGTCCCATGATGGTGACCACTGGCGGGCGTGGCTCGAGATCCTCCGGCCGGTCTTCCACCTGTTGCGGGAGATCGGCCACGTACTCCTCCTCGCGCACGGCGTTGAACCCGAAGCCGTCCGCGATGAGTTCGATCTCGTCGAACGATAGCCGTTGATTGATGGTGACCCGAAGCCCCAACTGCTTGAATGCAAAGGCGACGATCTCTGCAGGGGATACCCCTATGAGCTGAGCGAGCTCAGAGACCGTGATGAATTCGTTGACACGGATGGTCTTGCGTTCTTGTGCCGACTCGGTTGGGGCCTCGACCGTCCTACCCTCTTCGGAGCGCCGCTGCGGGCGGCGTGGCCCGCCGCTGAGGCGCCCCATCACTTCGCGGATGTTGGCCGCTACCTGCTCCTGATCCACAGTTGAACGCCGGCCCTTCTTCCGCCTTGCGGGTGCAGCGGGAGCAGGCGCTGGCGGACGAGTCTCAGGACGCTGGACGCTAGCTCCACTGCCCGCAGCACGAGGCGCGCCCGTCGCTATCGGGCGTGGGGAGGGCGTGCCAGTGGCTACCGGTCGCGGGCCGGGCGGCACGACCGGCCTCGGGCGAGGCGGCTCGGCTCGCGGTGGCTCAGGCGCGCGCGGCGGCACTTGCGCAGCTGTACCACCCCTCGCGGTTTCCTCTACAGCGGGCGTAGCTGCCGCCTTCGCGTCCTGAGTGCTCCCTGCCTCCAGCGGTGCGGCTGCGGCAGGCGCAGCTGCTACCCCTCTAGCTTGGTCACGCTCGACTTCGGCCTGTACCTCGCTGCGTTCCGGTAGCGCTTCGACGCCGGCACCTGTGGCGGCCACAGTTTCAGCCCGTTCCTCAGCTGTAGCTGTCGCCGCCGGCTCGAGGGCCGCCGCGCCCGCACTGGATCGATGCGCCTCCGAGGTCGTTTCCTGGAGTTCCGATTTCGCGCCGGACGCGGCTTCCTCGACGGCGGCAGCCTGCGCAGCGCGCGGCCGTCTGCGCACAGCAGGGCTAGGCGCCGCGCCCTCAGCCGTCTCCGCCTTCGCCGCCCCAGTCTTGGCCGTGCCTGTACTCCGCCGACGGCCAGCTGTCGGTGCAGCCTTTTCTGGCGATCCGGCCAGCCGCTTCTCACGCTCCCAGCGAGCACGCGCCCTGGATATCTGATCCTCGGTCAGCGTCGAGAGATGGCTGCGCACCGGGATGTCCATCCGCTTGAGAAGGTCCACGACCACCCCGGCCTCGACACCGAACTCGTTTGCCAGGTCCGTTACGCGAAGTTTGGTCAAACTATTCTCCTCCAGTCGTTCGACACGCCCCCTGACGCCCCACTCTGTCCAGCTGCGCCCCGTGCACGAGAGCGCTGATGCCGCGCGCCAACGCGCGATCAGTAATCCCCACTACCGCAAGCGATTCGCGCCCTGCCCAGCGACCCAACGTCGCAGTATCCGGCCCCACGACTACCGCCACGCGCTTAGCGGCCAGGATGGGAACCACCTTGGCCACGCTATGGCGAGAGGCGTCGCGCGCAACTATCGCCAGCGCAAGTCGCCTTCGCCGAG
>DATMBI010000385.1:0-4074 GCA_035559375.1 Gemmatimonadaceae bacterium
CTACCCAGCACGGCTCCCTTGACTGTCGGTCCGGTGACTGTCCTGCCGCCACTGACCTCGATTCGCTCGATCTCGGACAGTCGGATCGCGATGTAACGGTAGCGGTCCACCAATACCGGAGCGGTTTCGATACCGAGTCTCGTTCGGGCGCCTGTAGTGTCGAGAACCATCACTCGGGTGTCGAGCGAGTCTATCTGCCCGACGTACGGGTCGCTCCTCAGCTCGGGAGCGAAGACCTTGACTCTCGATCCCACGCCCACCGGACGAGCTGCGGCCGGCGCCTGGGCGGCTAGCACTTGACCGGCTGCCGACAACCATAAAGGCAGCAAGAACTTGAGTTTGCCGACAACCACTGAAGAACCTCCTGAGAGCACCGCCACCCGGGTTAGCCTGCTCGGGCTGGCGGTCGCCCCGTGCGTGTCCTGGAAAACTGTGCGATCGCGCCGGGAAACGGGAGATCGGCGTTAGGGACTCTGGCGTCTTTCACAAAACGTGCTATCGTTACGCCCGCCCGGCACAGTGCCGATGTCGAGTCCGCAGGGTGTTACAGCGTAACAACTTGTCCAACCGCCACGCCGGTGACCAATCCGCCACCGCCTGTCACACACTCGAGCCACGCGACTGTACCCCTGGAGCCGGTTGCCTTTCCGTTGAGCTGGCTGCTCGACAACGCTTCGGCGCCGATCCGTTATCGCTCGCTACTAGAGGTCGCGCGTTTGCAAATACAAGGGGAGAAGCTGCTTGCTTTGCCGCTGTCCTACAAGCCAGCTCTCGAGCTAGCGCTACTGCAGGGCCGTGACGGCGTCTGGCACGGGTCTATGCTTGCTCTGCCGTCCGCCCGTGGCGGTAGCTTCAAGGGAGTAGGCACCATCCCTGCAGTTCGGCGACTTCTCGAGTACGGTTGGGAGCGTGAGTCTCCCCCGCTGCTGCAGAGCCGCCGTTTGCTCTTTCGTCTGCTGGCCGAGGATGACGATCCGGCTTGGCTGTTCGAGCTGGGTCGCGGAAAGATGAGCCTCGAGATGGTGCAGCGCGGCCGGGGACTTCTGCGCGAAGCGGCTGCGGCTGCGCTAGCGCAAGCTGGATACGAAGGCGACCCGCGGCTCAGGGGTGCCGCGCAGCGGATTCTCGACAGAGTGGTCGGGTATCTGCGCTCGCCGCTAGCGGAGAAGCCGTGGATCCGCGTCGGGAACAAGCACGTTCTAGCGGCGGAGGCGTCACCCCCGTCGTTCTATACGCTACTCATGCTGGCGTATATGCCGCTTTTCAGGAGCGAGCGTTTCTCCCAGGTCGAGTATCTGTTTCAGCACCTGACCAGGCCGTTGCCGCGGCAGGCAGCGCAGCAACTCGTCGGGGACAAGATCGTAGAGCAACCGCACCTCGTGCTGGGTGACATGCTCCCTCACCGGAATGCGGCGGACGCGGACGTGCCGTTCGCTCTATTCTGGCTGGAACTAATGGCGCGGTTGCAGTTCCTGAGGCGCCATGAGGGCTGGCTTGCGCTCTACGAGCGCTTCTTGGCTGACAGGGACAACGACTTCGTTTGGCATCCGCACAAGGGGATGGCGATGCCGCGTAGCAATAACCCGGCGGTGTGGCCGTACTTCCCTTTGGAAAGCTCGCCCACTGGGGAGGAGCGCTGGACGGATGTGACCTTCAGGCTGGGTTTGATCGCCCGCCTTATGGGTCGTCCGATCGAACTCGTCTGAGCGGGTTCTGTCCCCGACGTATTGTAGGTGAATCGCCTGGCACGGGTTGGGCCTTACTTCCGACTGTCGGTGCGAAGCCGAGCTCGCATCTTGCTTTCGCAAAGTGCAGCGTTGGCTTTGGAGGTCAACCACAGGAGGTAAGTATGGCAAGGCTACCAGTACTGCGTACGACGCCGCTCTTCAGCACGGTCGTGCGTGAGATGGACGAGATGCAGAATCGGCTGCGCCGCTTCCTGCAGGAGGGCTTTCCCTTCGAGCCCCTGCCGGTGACCGAGCCGTTGGGTTGGACTCCAGTGGTCGAGATCGTGGAGAACGACAAGGAGTACGTTTTGACCGCGGAGCTCCCCGGCCTAAAGAAGGACAACGTCGAGGTGCAGTATCAGGACGGCGTGCTGACCATTCGTGGTGAAAAGAAGGAAGAGCGCAGGGAGGGGAACGGCGACTCCCGCTATCTCCTCTGGGAGCGCAGCTACGGTGCTTTCCAGCGCTCGTTTACGCTGCCGTCCGACGTGGACGCCAACAAGATCGAGGCGACCTTCAGCGACGGTGTCCTCACCGTACGTATGCCCAAGACGGCCGAGGCTCGTGCCAAGGGGCGCAAGATCGAGATCAAGGCTAGCTGACTCTGCGTCTCGTAGCCGGGAGTACCGGCAAGGTGGCTCCGACAAGTCGGAGCCACCTTTTTTCGCGCTTGCGTCGAGAGTGGAGCTATTCCAATCTCCGGCATGCTGTTGCCACTGCGCCGTAACTCGGCTGCATTCCTTTCGCCAGACCGCTGGTATCCGTGTGGCGATTCCGTCGCTCGCTCGCGTTTCGTGGTGCTGGGTAGCGGCGAGAGAGTACGAGTCGTGGAGGCGGGAGGGATCGGGTCGCCCATCGCGGTACTACTGCATGGTTGGGGTACTAGCGCCTACAGCTTCCGCCGTCTGGTACCGGCGCTGCTGCGGCGTGGTTTCGCTGTTTTCGTTCCCGATCTGCGGGGTCACGGATTGAGCGACAAGCCTGCTCAGCCGTCGCTGTACTCTTCACCAGCCATGGTCGAGTTCGTGCTAGCGCTCCTGGATGCACTGGGCCTTTCGCGAGTTCACCTGGTAGGCGAATCCATGGGTGCTGCTGTAGTGCGTGATTTGCTGGAAGTGGCGCCTCAGCGGGCAGCGTCGGCGCTGCTGCTTGCGCCGGTCGGATTGACTCCGATACGCAGGATCGCGTTAGGCCGCATCCTGCGACCAGGGGAGTGGAGGCCAGGTCACGTGCCTCGCTGGCTCGTGGAGCTGGTCGTGCGCAGGGTCCATGGAGCACCAGGCAGTTGGAGCGCCGAGGATGTGGATCAGTACTGGGCACCGTTCCAGTTCCTAGAGACGCTGGCGGCGCTATTTGCTCTGGTGCACCGATTCGACTGGTCCGTGCGCCCCCCGTTGGCTGACGCGATCCCATTAGGGATCGCGTTGGGCACAGAGGACAAGCTCGTGCGCTGTTGCCGCGCCCTGGCCAGTGCACGGCAGTACCGCGGGGCGATCGTCGAGGTAGTACCTGGAGCGGGACACGTGTTAGCAGTGGATGCCCCGGAGCGGGTGGCCGACCTGTTAGCTGCCGTGGCTCGTTAGGTGCCTCTGCGCTCCGTTCCCTGTTTGCGCTTTCAGCGAGCCAGAGAGGCTACTTCCAGCACAGTGACCGGTCCCAGCCCCAATGCTTCGACTGGCTTCCTGATCGCAGCCAGGTCACCGACTATCACGACTACGGCTCGCTCCGGCATGAGGTACTTACGGGCCACACGCTGTACGTCTGCCGGCGTCACCGCTCGGACTGCCGCTGAGAAGCGTGGGAGCTCGTCCAGTGTGAGACCGAACAGTTCCAGTTGGTTCATCTGGCCGGCTACCTGCGAGACCGTCTCGAGGCCTCCTGGAAGGCCCAGTTCCACGTACGCCTTGGCGCGCTCCAGTTCCTCTGCGGGCACGGGCGTTTCTCGTATGGCGTTCAGTTCCTTGAAGAACTCCACTAGAGAGCTGTCGGTCACGTTGGTTCGCACCGCCGCGCTAGCGATAAAGGGCCCCGGGAGCGGCCGAAATACGAACCGGGAACTGGCTCCGTACGTGTAACCTTTTGTCTCGCGCAGGTTCATGTTGAGGCGCGAGGTGAAGGAGCCACCCAGGAGCGTGTTCATGACGACAATCGCTGGGTAATCGGAGGAGCGCCGCTCCACGCCAGGCCATCCGATGTTTATGACGCTCTGTGCAGCACCCGGTTTGTCCACCAAGTAGACTCGCCGCGTGTCAGGAGCGTTCACATCAGGGGCCGCCGGAAGTGCACTAGGAGTCGTAGTCGCTCGCCAGGCTCCGAAACGGGGAGACAAGAGTTCGCGTGCCTGGGG
>DATMBI010000386.1:0-6803 GCA_035559375.1 Gemmatimonadaceae bacterium
GCTTGCCAATCCACTGGCGAACGTGCGGGTTCGCGACGGCGCCCTTCAGCAGTTGGCGACGGACGAAGTAGCTCCTCTGTTGATGCTTCCCGTCGGCTTGGCACTCCGCCAAGCCGCTTGACGCTCACCTAACGAGCGGAAAAAAACGATGATCGAAATCAATCTCCTCCCTGGCGCTGCACGCGGAAAGTCCAAGGGTAGGGTAGTAGCGTTTTCGCCGGCGCAGTTGGCCAGCGGCCTGCGCGACCGGGTCAAGGATCGCTACCTCGTGGTTGCCATAGCCGCTTCTGTGTTGGCGGCCGGGAGCGTGGGCACGATGCACCTAGGCCTGACCCGCCAGGAAGGCGCACTGCGGGCGCGCGAAGAAAAAGCGCTGGCCGATAGTACGCGTTTCGCCGGGGTCTTGCGCGCTCGGCTCGTGGCCGAGGCCAAGCGCGACTCGGTGCGGCGGCAGCTCGACGTCATACGCGCCATCGACGGCGGGCGTTTCGTATGGGCGCACATCATGGACGAGGTGAGCCGTGCCCTGCCGCCCTATACCTGGCTCAAGTCGCTGGCCGCGGTGGATCCGTCGGAGACGCGAGGTCGTGGCGGGCAAGCGCCCAAGGATTCCGTGGCCCACGACTCCGAGGAAAGCGAGCGGCCGCGATTCCGGATAGTCGGGCACACGGTGGACATCCAGGCGCTCACTCGGTTCATGAGACTTCTAGAAGCCTCGCCGTTCGTGCAGAACGTGCAGTTGGCTCGCTCGCAGATGGCCATGGTGGAGGGGAAGGAAGTAACGGAGTTCGCGCTCGAGGCGCAGTACGAACAGCCGGACAGGTCGTTATTGACGCTGGTCCCGGTGGCTGTCTCTGGGAGGTAACGCATGGCTCTCCTTCCCAAGAATCAACGCGATCAAGCCATGGTCCTGGTGGCCGTTCTGGCACTGGGTGTGGTGGGTGCTTACTGGAACTGGGTGTGGCAACCCAAGCACTCCGAACTCGCGCAATTGGCCTCGCGAGTCGACTCCTTGGAGGCGCGCAATGCTAGGGCGCGCGCCCAGCTTGCCAAGGGAAACGTCTCCGAGCTGCAAGCGGAGGCGGAGCGCCATGCGCAGCAGTTGGAGGTCATACGCCAGCTCGTGCCCACGGCCAACGAGTTGCCGGCGCTTCTGGAAGAAGTCTCCAACGCTGCCCGTCGGCAGGGGCTGGACATTTCGGCCGTGGAGCCGCAGCCCGTGGAAGAAGGCGAGCTGTTCGACACGTATCGCTATCGGCTGGTGGTTACCGGAAGTTACCACTCGCTAGCCGCGTTCCTGGCCAATGTCGGTTCGCTGTCGCGCATCGTGACTGCCACCGACGTGACGTTGACGCCGGTAACCAATCCGAACGCGACCGTCGTCAAGTTGCTGCCTCCGGGCGCGGCTGCGCTGGAGACCAAGTTCGAGATCCAAGCCTTCGTGTTGCGCAATCGGCCTGCGTCGCAGGATCAGAGGCGGAGGCCGGCGGGAGGTAAGTCATGAAGACGGTATCGGGAGCTATCGCTTTGGTGTTGCTGGCCGCCATTTCGCTGCCGGCGCAGACGGCGCATTTGCGGCAGGCGAAAGCGGCTGCGAGCAAGACAGTCGAGCGTGCCAACGAGAGAATGGCCTCGGCGTCCGACAGCGGTAAGGCCCGAGGAGCCGCCGGTCAGAGCGTGCACAGCGACAGCGCGAGCGGCGGCAAGGCCCAGGTGGCTGCTGGCAGCGCTGCTATAGAGACGGCTGCGCCGCTGTTGGAGCGCGAGGTGTTCCGCTACGAGCGCAGCGGCCGTCGCGATCCCTTCCTTTCGCTTATCAGCAGCGGCGACTTGCGCCCCATGCTCGCCGATCTCCAGTTGACGACTGTCCTGTACGATCCGGCCGGTCGCTCGGTAGCGGTGTTGCGCGACCTTTCTACGAAGGAGCAGTACCGCGTGCGCGTCGGCCAGACGTTAGGCAGGATGCGGGTAGCTCGCATAGACGCCAAATCCATCACCTTCACCATCGAAGAGTACGGCTACAGTCGGCAGGAAACGCTGCGGCTGGCCGATCCCAACAAGGAGAGTTCGCAATGAGGCGAATCGGTACGCTCGCAGCGCTCGCCAGCCTCGCTATGGCTGGCAACAGCGCAGCGCTCGGAGCCGCGGCAGGGAAAGCGTGGACGCAGGATTCCGCGGCCGTAGCCGTAGTGCGCGGAGTGCGCGTAGCTCCGGGCGAGAAAAAGGCCGAGGTGTCCGTGGCGATCAGCGGTGCCGTCACGGTTCGGGATTTCACCGTATCCGATCCGTATCGCATAGTCTTGGATCTGAGTGGAGCCCGTTTGAACGTGGTCGGCCGCCTTTACGACGGGCAGCGGCGAGCTGGGCTGCTGAACATCCGGGCTTCGCAATATCGGCCCGACGTCGTGCGCGTGGTATTGGACCTCGAGCGGCCCGTCTCTTACACGATCTCCCGGGTGGGGCAGGAAGTGCGAGTGATGCTCGATGCTAGCGAGACCTTCGCGGCATGGGATTCGCAGGGTACGGTGGCTGCGGCAGAGGGCGACGTCGTGCCCGAGTTGCGTCCAGCGAACCAGCAGGCGTCGAGCGACAGCGGTCTCGGAGCGGTAGTGCGCGACGCGAGCGCTGCCAGTGCGGTGGACTCTGTGCTCGGCGTCAGTGCTGCCCAGCGTGTAGCTGCTGCCGCGGAGTTGCAGGCGCAGCAGACGCAGCAGCGGCGCATCACAGTCACGTGGCAGGATGCTCCGATCCGCGATGTGATTGCCGGATTCGCCGAATTTTCGGGACGGACGATAGTGGTGGGCAAACAGGTCGAGGGCACGGTTTCGGCGGAAATCAAGGACAAGCCCTGGGACGTGGCGATGAAAGCCATTCTCGACGCCCACGGTCTCGCGATGACCGAGGATCCCTCGGGGATCATAGTCGTGGACAGCTACGCCAACATCGTGCAGCGACAGGCCAGCGAGCCGCTCACGACGCAGATGGTCCCGATCAACTACGTCTCGGCAGCTTCCCTGGTGAAGACCGTGGAAGGATTGCTGTCCAAGGACTGTAGTGCGGGCGCAGGGGCGAGCACGGGACCGCAGGGGCAAACCGGTTGTATCACGCGCGGCAGCGTGGTAGCTGACAGTGGCACCAATTCGTTGTTGGTGACCGAAGTACAGTCGCGGCTTCCCAGTCTGTTGCAGTACATCCAGCAGCTCGATGTCCGTACGCCGCAGGTGGCGCTCAAGGCCAAGATAGTGTCCTTGAGTCGCACGCAGCTCGAGCAGTTGGGCGTCAGTTACGACTTGGGCAGCGCGGCGGCGTATTTCAACACCGTGATTCCGCGCAACCGCCCGGGGTCCGAGACGGCGGCTGACGATCGTGAAGGTCGGGTCACGTTGGGCGGCGAGGTCATCGCCGGCGTTGCCAACGCTAGCCGCAAATACAAGGGGACCAGCGCACTCAACCTGCTCTTCTCGACTGCGTTAGGCAAATACAGCCTCACCTCGTTCATAGACGCTTTGCGCGAGCAGCAGCTCTCCGACATACAGGCGGAGCCCAGCGTGGTGACGCTGGACAATCGGGAGGCTCGGATACTCGTGGGGCAGGAAACTCCGGTGCGTGTCATAGATGCCGGTGCTGCCGCGCAGATCGGGACGCCGCCGCGGGCCAACGTGCAGTACAAGGAGACCGGTATCATCCTCAAGGTGACGCCCCACATCACCAACAATCGGCAGATCCGGATGGTGATGGAGGCGGAGCAGTCAGAACTGCGGATAATCGGTGGCGATCTGGGCTTCGTGATCGACAAGCGCAATGCGCAGACGCAGCTCCTGGTGAACGACGGCGAAACCGCGGTTATCGGCGGGCTAACGCAGACGCAGTTGGTGCGGAACAAGTCCGGCATCCCGCTTCTTTCCGACCTGCCGTTGCTGGGAAGGCTCTTCTCCCAGACCGACATGCGTGAAGAGAAGCGTGATCTCTTGATCATGATCACTCCCCACATCATCGACGAGGGCGAGCCTATCAGGCCGCCTGGGAATGGTTCGCGGTGACCCGAAAGTGGAGCGTTGAAACCATGAAGGATTCGACCTTGCGGGGCGCCGCGTTTGCAGGATCTGCGTTGCTGGCAGTAGCGCTAGCCGGCTGCGGTGCTACCGATATGACAGGGGCTTCTGGGGGTGACCGAGTCGTCCCCGCTGCCTCGATAAGTTTGGAGAACCGAAGCGGTCCGCCAGGATTGGATTCCGTATCCGTGCGGACGCCGCTCAAGGTCAGGGTGCGAGCCAGCGACAACCTGGCGCTCGTGCGTCTGGTAACGGTCGTGAAGGCCGATACGACCGTCATTTTCGTCGACAGAGCGGAGAGCGGGCTGGGCAAGGATGTGGACCGCACGTTCGACGTGCCTCTGGGCAACGTTCAGTCCGGGCAGGTCGTGACCGCCTCGGTCAGCGTCGAGGATGCGGGCGGCAACGAGGCAGCGGCTCTCGCTAGCGCTACAGCCTATGACCCCACACTTCCCACCTTCGCTTACTTGCAGCCGTCGGCGAGCATCTTTCCTGGAGGGCAGTACAATCTCAGGGTGATCGTAAAGGACTCCGCCGGCGTTACCAAGGTAGGTTACCGTGCGGTCGGCGCAGGGTTCGCTGCCACCGACAGCGTGCTTTTCACGGCACCACTTCCGCGCGTGGACACGGTGGTCTTCCGGATACGCATACCGGCTGGTGCCGAGACAGGCAAAACGTTCGCCGTGGTCGTTTATGCGGAGAACGAAAGCGGGCGCCGTTCGTTCGGACCCGCGGTGAACGTCTTGGTGACGGCGTTAGGCGCTGACGGCTTGGCCCCGATGGTGAGGCAGACAGTTCCCGATCGCCTCCAGAGAGGTGACTCGCTCACCATCAGTGTTCGCGATCCGGACGGTATCGTACGGGCAGTAGGGATCATGGCCAGGAACGCGGCCAACGCGGTTGTCTATCGCGCTGCCGACACACTCGGTGAGACTGTACAAGAGATCGACGTGCGCTTCCCGTTTCTACCACCGATCGCGTTACGTGGTCAGACGCTCTACGTGACGGCATACGCTGTCGACGGTGCGGGGCACACTGGTTACGCTATTCCTAATGGCGGCACCATCGCGGTGACCTCACCGGACCAAGCTCGGCGCGACCCGGTGGTATTCGCCTATGGCTCTACGTCACCGATGCCTCCAGGGAGCATCGGGGCAGATATCGCGGTGGACACGACCAGGACCACTGTGTACGTGTCCAACATCAGGCAGAACAAGCTCGAAGCTTGGCGTTATGCGGACAAGCTCGTCCCCATGGGGTCGGTTACAGTCGGCTCGATGCCCTGGGGTATGATCATAGACAACTCGGATTCGAAGCTGCTGGTGGCCAATTCGGGCGGGACCAACATATCTGTCGTGGATCTCGCCGATCCGCAGCGTCCTGCTGGACGGATAAAGACCATCAACCAAGTCATCTGGGAGGTCGAGTACAGCCGCGTGGACAGCGGTACTCCGCCGGCGTTCCAGGGCTACAAGTTCGGCGATGGCATACCCAAAGTCTGGGATTATTCCGACCGGCCGCAGTATCTGGTCCAATCGGCTAGCGGCGCGCTCTACTACTCTACAATCGCGACGTCCGAGGCCCCTGTGGGCACGTTGCGGCGCATCGACGATTGGCTCACTACGGAACGCGCCGAGCCGCGGCAGATCTGGCAATACGGCACTTACAAGCAAGGTAGTTATGCAGTATTCAATGCCGACGCCGTCGTATTAACCAAAGGAAGCGACGTGGACACCATTACCATCTGCGACCACACGCCTGGTAATCCTGCTTCCTCCGCGTGCGTTTCGGCTCGCATTCCGGAACAAGCCGCAGCGCAGCTGCGCGCGCCTCCGATCAATTCGGACGTGGAAGTGGTGCGCGACCTGGACATTTCGTCTCTGGCTCTGCCTGACACCAATTTCGTCGCAGTGGGTGGCGACCGCCGAGTGGTGATGTTCGGCGAGGCCAACACAGGGAACCGGGCCGGGCGTATCATGCTCGTTACCGATCCGTCCGGGACGCCGCCGGGCCAGGAGCGCTACTCCGGATGGATCGAGATCAAGGATCTCACCAACAACGCGTCCGACAAAGTCTTCGGGATCGCTGTCAACCGGGACAGCCGCAACTTCGCGGTCCGCGGCGTCGAGACGTTCTTCCACGACGAGACGCTTCGGTTGCAAGGGAAGTACGCTTCGTTCACGCCCGGAGCTGGTATAGCGTTCCACCCTCTCAACACTGGAGAGAACACTCCCGACTCGACCGTTCGAGTGGCGTTCGTAGCCTCGGGCGACCGTTCGATCCACATCGTCGACAGCTATACCTATAGGTTGCGTGGAAGGATTCCCATCAAGTCCAACCTGTATGGACCGCTCAGGGCAGTACTCCCCACTCCTGCGGAACGCGCGATGGATCCGTCGCTAGTGGTCAAGCTGTTCGGCTTGACCCAGGAGGGGATCGTGCTCATAGATGTTCGCAGGGAGGACATCGACAACGTCCGATCGCCCTGATCTGGACGGCGGCTGATCGAAAGAAACCAGTCGCGAGCCCGGCCTCCGCGGTCGGGCTCGCGCTTTTCCGACAATTCTATGTTGCGCTTTACAACTGCCGGGGAATCGCACGGTCCTGCGCTGGTCAGCATTCTGGAAGGCATGGTCGCTGGGTTACCGCTTCGCGCGGAGGATGTGAACCGCGAGTTGGCGCGCCGCCAGCAGGGTTATGGTCGGGGCCGGCGCATGCAGATAGAGCAAGACGAGATCGAGTTTCTGTCGG
>DATMBI010000387.1:0-2617 GCA_035559375.1 Gemmatimonadaceae bacterium
CGCCTACGATGACCGCTAAAACCGCCAAGGGCACTCGTATCGCCCACGTCGGCCTCGCCGTCAAGGCCATCGAAGACCTGCTCCCCTTCCTCTGCGACGTTCTCCAGCTCCCAGAGGTACCGCTAGCCGATGCGGACGGAGCGCGAATCACTGGCCTGGCGGCCGGTGAATCGCTCGTGGAACTACTAGAAGCGGCCAGCGAGAACAGCCCCGTCGCGCGCTTCCTCGCCAAGCGAGGCCCAGGTATCCATCACATCTGCTTTGCGGTGGACGACCTGGATGCAACACTAGAACGCTGCCGCGAGGCAGGACTGCGACTCGTCGACCCGACCCCACGCATCGGCGCTGAAGGGAAGCGAATCGCCTTCCTCCACCCCGCCAGCACCGGCGGTATCCTCATCGAGCTTTCAGAATACTAAACGGGGCGTCCAGGGATGGCGAGTAAACCTCGGACAACTGGCGTTACGAAACTAGCGGCAGAAATCGCCCATCGAGGCATAGTCCGCATCCAATACGTACCAGCGATTCGAGGGACCACGAATGACTTTGAATGTCGGAGTCTTGCTGCGGTTGCCGCGGAAGAGTTGAATGCGGACCAGACGCTCGCCCTGCGACCCCTCGCGCTCGTCGAGGATCTCGAAGCGCTCATGGTCGTAGCACATCTGCATGATGATGAGCCGCTTGTCGAGCTCGCTGCGATCCAGGAAGTCTCGCGCGGGGCCCCTCTCGTTCCCCCAGTAACTCCCCATGGCCTGCAGATCCTGGGCGCGGGCCGCGTTGAGGAACTGAACCGCGGCCTCGCGAGGGCTGGGCGCACCGGTGAGGGAAGTACCCGGCGGCGGCCCGCGATGACAAGCTGCTGCAACAAGTGCAATAATGGCTAGCTTTCGCACCAGCTACTCCCTCCAGCGTTTGGAGCGAACGTAATGGCGCCATTCCTGCCAAGCAACTGCACATCGAACTTCGAGGAGGTGCCATGGCGTCCCCACTCGGGTACCAACGTCTTTACGTCAACGTGGACCACGTGGCTACTTTGCGCCAGGCCAGGCGAGGCAACGAACCCGATCCTGTGGCGGCTGCCTTGCTGTGCGAGCTGGCCGGCGCCGACGGAATCACCGTTCACCTGAGAGAGGATCGGCGGCATATACAGGACCACGACGTCGAACGCCTCGTGAGGGAGGTGCGAACAGTCGTCAACCTCGAAATGGCCAACACGTCGGAAATGGTGCAGAACGCACTGCGCTTCGGACCGCACCAGGTGACATTCGTGCCTGAACGGCGCGAGGAAATAACGACGGAAGGAGGCTTGGACCTGCGTCGCGATCCGAAGAGCTTGAGCAGCAGCATCGTTCGTCTCCGCTCCGCGGGCATCAGGGTAAGCCTGTTCATCGACCCAGAACCGGAGAGCGTCGAGCTGGCAGCGGCGCTCGCGGCTGACGCGGTGGAACTCCACACTGGCCGCTATTGCCACGCGCCGAGCGACCCGGCACGTCTTGCTGAACTTGCGCAAGCTGCCCGGCAGGCCGCGGCCCTGGGACTGGCGGTCCACGCTGGCCATGGGCTCACGGCGCGAAACGTACGACCGGTCGCTGCCCTTCCCGAAATCGAAGAACTCAACATAGGGCACTCGATCGTGAGTCGGGCCGTGTTCGTGGGGATCGAAGCTGCCGTACGAGAAATCTTGATCGAGATGCGGAGCGCCCGCGGCTGGCCGGTGCCCCCCCTGCCGGCTTAGCTTACTTGCTCTTCGCCCGAACCGATGAACTCGCCTGAGCTACTTCGTTTCTTCCAGACCGAGGCTACCGAGTACCTCGAAGCCATCGACGCGCTTCTGCGAGAAGCGATGGCACGGGGCCCGGGTGGCGCGCCTGACGGGGCAGCGTTCGTATCGGCGGCCCGCGCACTGCGCGGTACGGCTACCGTGGCCCGGCTTCCGAGGATAGCCGAGGTTGCCCTCCTTCTGGAGCGGATCGCCAACGCTCTGCGCGACGGCGAGATAGCTTGGAGCGAGTCGCTGCAACCCCGACTGGTCGGTACTGTTGCCGAGCTACGCACTATCGTAGGAGCTGTGGAGCAGTGGGCCGAAGCGCAGGAGAACGCAGCGGCACGGGTCCTCGCCGAGCTGCAGGAATTACTACCGCGATCTCCAGAGCGCCGACACTCGCCGAGTGCACCGACGAGTGTCGCTCCCATCTTTATCGCGCTCCAGACCTCGGCCATCGCCTCCGCGCTAGATCGCCTCACCCAGGAGGGGCCGAAACGGGAACTGGTGGCGGACGTGATCGCGCGTTTGAAGGCGTTGCACGGCATGGCAGGTTTCAGCGATCACCGGGAGCTCGCCAGCGCGGCAGAGCAACTCGAGTCAGCGCTGAGGGAGCTACCGCCTGACACATTGCTTTCCACGTCAGACCTACATCTTCTGCGAGCTGGAGCTGTGCTTTTCCATAAAGCGTCAGCGGATCTTCGGTCCCGTGGACAGTTCGATTCCACTGCGGAGTTGGACGACTTCGTCAAAGCACGCGCCCAGCTATCGGGCGGTGGGAATTCCGCCGAAATAGTTCCCATCGAACGACTCTTTTATTCGGATAGCGGGCCGCACATCCTCCGGCGCGCCGAG
>DATMBI010000388.1:0-4228 GCA_035559375.1 Gemmatimonadaceae bacterium
CTGGTTAGGCACCCTCGCCTCAACCACCGACCAGCAGTGACTGCGGGAGTGCTGGAGGACGAGTGCGGAACGCTATTGCGCGAGTTCTTCGCGGAACGGCGCCGGGGCGATAGCGCCGCATCCGAAGGCTGATGTAAGCCAAAGCCCGACCGCCGATAGTGACTCGACCGGTGCCGACGAACGGTCGAGCGTATAACTTCGCGAGCGAGCCAGCCGCCTGGAGGAAACGATGCTTCAGAAAATATTGGTGCCGTTGGACGGATCGTCCTTCGCAGAAGGCGCCATAGAGACGGCTAGACTGATCGCGTCCAAGCATGGAGCCACGTTGCTGTTCGTGTCGGTGCACGAGCCAGCGATGGAGGAGCCGACAAAGGTTGTCAGCGGGGCCCCAGTTCCTGACCCTCGCCTGGACCGCGAACGCCACCGGGCGCTGCAGGAATACGTGCAGCGCATGGCGGCGGCGGAGCGACAACGTAGCACCTTTCCGGTGGAGGCCGTTCTCGCGGACGGCGATCCTGCAACCGAAATCGCGGGGCTCGCCGATCGGAGCGGCGTCGGTCTCATAGTGATGACCACGCACGGGCGCGGCGGCCTCGAGCGTCTCTGGCTGGGTAGCACGGCCGACCGACTGGTGCGGAGCGTACACGTGCCGGTTCTGCTGGTGAAGAGCCAAGAGCAGGGCACTGGGCCGGCTCGCCTGGACCGCGTCGTAGTTGCGCTGGCTCGTCGCAGCGAAGACGAACGAGTGCTGGCCGCAGTCATGGACGTTACGGAACCGCTGAGGGCTGTTTACCACCTGATACACGTGGTGGTGACCAGGCTACCCGTACCAGCGGTAGATCTCGGTGTCCCTCCGGTTCCCGACGAGCTCGCAGCGCTCGCAGCGGCGGGCGAGAGCGAAGAGAGGCAACTGGCCCGCCAGTATCTCGAAGGGATCGCGGCTACGCTTCACGAACGCGGTCTGGAAGCGACCTCCGAGGTCCTGCGCGACGGTAGCGTGGCACGCGCGATCACGGACTACGCCGCCCGCACCGGCGCCAATCTCATCGCGCTCGCCACGAGAGGACTGGGACCCGTTCAGCGCTTTCTGGTGGGAAGCGTGGCCGACAAAGTGATGCGCAGCGCGCACACCAACGTTCTGATATGTCCGCCGGGATCCTGATCTACCTGTTGACTGCCGCAACGGGGCTGGATACGCTTTAGTTCGACTCTGGACAGGTGTCCGAGTGGCTTAAGGAGCCGGTCTCGAAAACCGGTATACGGGCAACCGTATCGTGGGTTCGAATCCCACCCTGTCCGTCTTACCGCACCGCGCGACCGCACGGCGGCGGTAAGTTTCCCCCTCGCGCGTGTGGCTCGCTCTCCTCGATACTGAGTAGAGGAGCCTACGTCATTGGCTCGGCCTAACGTTCGACCCTGCTCTAGCGGACACGGTCATTGACGCCGGATGGCACACCTTTAGCTTGTGCGCGACCGGCGCGGCCGGTGGCCCGAAGGGAACCGGTACTAAGATGCAGTGGCGCAAAGGGAGCGGATGCTAATGACCGAGCGAAAGGAAGAGTGGGGTACCAAGATCGGCGTCATCCTCGCTGTCGCGGGATCCGCCGTTGGCCTGGGAAACTTCCTGCGATTTCCGGGGCAAGCAGCGCAGAACGGTGGCGGCGCCTTCCTCATACCGTATTTCGCGGCGCTGCTACTGCTCGGAATCCCTATCGCGTGGGCCGAGTGGACCATGGGGCGCTACGGAGGGAAGAAGGGTGTGCACTCGGCACCAGCCATCCTGGGAGTGATCGGTGGCGGGAGTCCCGCTCGTTACCTCGGTGTAGTGGGCGTGATGATCCCGTTGGGAGTGTCGTTTTACTACGTATTCATCGAAGCGTGGACCTTCGGCTATTTCCTGAAGTACCTCTTCGGCGGGATCGGCGTAGATACCACAGCACCGATTTCCGCACAGACCGCTGCAGCGGCGTCTTTCTATAGCACGTTTACAGGAGCCGCTCGAGACGGAGCCATCTTCAGCAGGGACGGATTGCTTACGCTGGCGTCGTGGCTTGCTGTCTTCGCGATGAACATCGTGCTCGTTTTCCGGGGCATCTCGAGGGGGATCGAGAAGTTCTGCTCTTATGCGATGCCCGCCATGGCCGTGCTTGCGCTGCTGGTGCTATTCCGGGTTCTCACACTGGACACTCCCGACCCCACACGGCCCGACCAGAACGTCATCAACGGCCTGGGCTATATGTGGAATCCCAATTACTCCAAGCTGGGGGACTTCCAGACATGGCTCGCTGCCGCGGGCCAGATCTTCTTCAGCCTGTCGGTCGGCTTCGGGATCGTGATCAACTATGCGTCGTACCTGAAGCCCAAGGACGACGTTGCGCTGTCGTCGCTCACTGCCAACGCCACTAACGAACTCTTCGAAGTCGGGTTCGGTGGTTTGATAACCCTCACCGCAGCGTTCGTCTTCTTGGGCGCGAGCGGCACCGCTGCGGCGGTCGCTTCCGGTTCGTTCGGCTTGGGGTTCGCTACGTTGCCGGTCGTGTTCGCGCACATGGGTGCGTTAGGGAATCTGGTGGGCGCCGCGTGGTTCTTCATGCTGTTCCTAGCCGCCATCACGAGCTCGGTTTCCATGTATCAGCCAGTAATAGCACTCCTCAAAGAAGCACTCGGTTGGACACACGGCCGTGCTACGGGCTGGGTGGCAGCAGTGGGTACAGTGGGTGCCCTCCTGACGATGTGGTTTACGCAGGGCGGTTCCTTCTGGAACACACTGGACTTCTGGGTGGGTACCTTCCTCATCTTCGTGATGGCTGGTGTACAGATAATCTTCTTCGGATGGCGCTTCGGCATCGACAGAGGCTGGCGTGAAATGCACTCCGGCGCTGCTATTCGTGTGCCCGCATTCTTCAAATTCGTGATGAAGTACGTGGCACCGGTTTACCTGATCGTGGTGTTCTTGGGGTTCTGTGCGCAAAACCTCGGCCCGTCGCTCAAGGCAGCCTGGGCTACTACCGGCTCGCGCGTGGCGGTGCTAGTGATCCTGGCTCTCATGGTGGGCTTGATCGCGGTGGTGCGTGCCGGCGAGAAGCGGTGGCGCGCGCTGGGTCTCGATATCGACGACACTCGTCCCGCCGACTGAATAGGTAGCGGAGGAGGGAACTGGCATGACCGTGGGCGGCTGGATCACGATGATCGCGTCGTTGGCCTTCGTTTGGGGGCTCACCGTTTGGTGCTTCCGCAAGGTCCTCGAAACACCACAGGAAGAAAAGGCGCCTCCTGGTTTCGGCCCCTAGCATAGGTGCCCGGTTCCAGAAGCGTACCGTAGACGGAGAGTCTCGAGCATTCTAGCTTTTCGTCGAGTAGCACAACTCGGGACAGGTGGCCGAGTGGTTTAAGGCGCACGCCTGGAGAGCGTGTGGGGGCCACAAGCCCCTCGCGGGTTCGAATCCCGCCCTGTCCGTTCGACCCGTAGTATCCGTGCCCCGACACACTCGACGCTGTCGCAGCGCCACAACGCCATTCACGAGGCTGTGGTGTAACCATATGCGCCCGAACGGGTTACAGGTTGGGCACCGTGGCACGACAGGTGCATGCACGCCGCCACGTACGCCAGCACGCGAGGCGAGAGTGGGAACTTCGGATAAGAGGGCGCTGACTAGAGTCCTCGTCACGGCAGGAGTGGTGGCACTCATCGACCAGCTCTCCAAGCTGGCAGCTGGGCTGTGGCTCCATGGGGATGTGGGCCTAGCGCCTGGTTTGAGCCTCACGCTAGTCCACAACCCCGCTGGGCCCCTCGGGGTGTCTCTGGGCGCCTGGACCCGTGGCCTCAACGCCGTACTAGCGCTCGTAACGATTGGCCTGGTTCTAGCCGTGGCTCGCGACCTGGCGCGTGCGGTGCGACACGCCACGCTGGCCCTCGGGTTGATTGCAGGTGCCTCGTTGGGCAACCTCCTCAGCCTCGCGATTACGCCGGCCGGCGTTCCGGACTTCGTCGCTGTGGAGGCTCGAGGTAAGGGGATCGTTATCAACGTTGCCGATATAGCTGCCTATGCAGGTGTGGTCCTGCTCGTAGTGGCGGCATTCCGGCTCGTGACGGAACTCAGAGCGCGGTTGCGCGTGCGTGCAGAACACGTACGGCCAGCGGCTGCAGTACTAGCCTTGCGAACGCACGAACGAGAAGTCGTGCGGCAAGTCTTCGTGGAAGGAACCGAACCGGGCGCGCCAGCTCGCG
>DATMBI010000389.1:0-5394 GCA_035559375.1 Gemmatimonadaceae bacterium
AGTTCGAGCGCCTGCAGAGGAGTCTCGACTCTGTTCGCGTGAAGTTCGGTGTTCCGCTTGCCGGAGGGGCTGGTGCAGGGCGTGGTGGTGGGCGTGGAGGTGCCGGTGATCCGCGAAACGTGCTGGCCAGGGTGGCTGCGCTCAAGGGTCAGATAATGGCCATTTGGGAGATGCCTAGCGACGCTGTGATGCGGCAGGTCACTGCCGTTCAGGCGGAGCTTCCCAGGGCGATGAACGAGGCTAGCGCTGTGCTTGCGAGGGCACGTACGCTGGCCCGGGGGCTTTCGGGCTACGGCATACAGTTGAACGTTCCGGCCGAACGATAGAGCGAGGCGAGCTTTCCCCCGCTGGTGCCACTGGCATCAGCGGGGGTCTCGCGTGCTAGCTCGTATGTTGCGCGTGCAGGTGTTGTCGCCTTAGGATTTCCGCTCTGGCATTCGGTGGAGAAGCAGTGGTGCGCCATTACCGGTATCTCGTCGTCGGCGGTGGAATGGCGGCCGACGCTGCCGCAAGAGGAATTCGAGAGGTCGATTCGTCCGGCGAGATCGCCGTGGTATCGGCTGAAGCAGATCCCCCCTACGCGCGCCCGCCTCTTTCGAAGGCGCTGTGGAAAGGGAGCCCTCTCGAGAGCATCTGGTTGAACACGCAGACGCTGGGTGTGGATCTTTTTTCGGACACTCGTATCGTGGCGCTGGATAGAGCGCAGCGCCTAGCGAGAGACGATCGCGGCGTGGAGTATCGTTTCGAAAAGTTGCTATTGGCCACCGGGGGAACGCCGCGGCGGTTGGAGCGCGACAGTGGTGCACCCATATACTTCCGAACGCTAGCGGACTACCGGCAACTCAGGGCATTGGCGGACTCGGGGGGTGAGTTCGCCGTTTTAGGTGCTGGCTTCATAGGCTCGGAAATAGCGGCTGCGCTGGCGTTGGCTGGTTGCAAAGTCACTATGGTGTTCCCCGAGTCGGGGATAGGGGCGCGGTTGTTTCCCTCCGATCTGGCACAGCATTTGGTGGGGTATTACCGAGAGCGGGGGGTGGATGTGATCCCGGATGCGTCGGTGCAGGCGGTGGAACGCGAGGGTACCCGCCTGGTGCTCAGGCTCGACGGAGGGCGCCGTGTCGTTGCCGACGGTGTGGTGGCCGGGTTGGGCATCGTCCCCAACGTAGAGTTGGCACTCGCTGCTGGGCTGGAGGTAGGAGACGGGATAATCGTGGATCGGTTCCTGCGGACAAGCGATGCCGACATTTTCGCGGCTGGCGATGTGGCTAACTTTTTCTCGCCGCATCTCGGTAGCCGCATGAGGGTGGAGCACGAGGACAATGCGCTGACGATGGGAGAGGCGGCCGGCCGAGCGATGGCGGGTGCGGAAGCCGAGTACACGCACCTCCCCTTCTTCTATTCCGATCTCTTCGACCTGGGTTACGAGGCTGTGGGCGATCTGGATCCCAGGAGCGAAGTGGTAGCGGATTGGAAGCGCGAGTTCGAAGAAGGTGTCATCTACTATTTGCGAGACACTCGAGTGAGAGGCGTCTTGCTGTGGAACGTCTGGGGGCAGGTACAGGCTGCGCGCGACCTGATCGCTCAGCCTGGCCCCTTCAGTGCCTCAGACCTCAGGGGGGCTATCGGCTCCTGACGGGCCCGCGACTTCGGGCGAACGCCAGAGCTTGGGAAGAAGCCAGACGAGCGTCGCTGCCGAGACAGCGAATAGGGCTGTCCAGAGCGTGCCCTGGAGCCGGCGCCCGTAGAGGAAGCTTCCGGTCGAGAAAAGGGCAGCGTACACGGCGCTGCACCCGAGGACCCAGCCTAGGAGAGCGTGGGGGAGCGAATCGGGCGACGGGGGGACCCCTGCGAGGGCACGTACGGGTTTCCAACCCGGGCCCGCTGGCCTAACGAGACGATAAAAGGAGACCAGTGTGTCCAGGTTGGTGGGCCGGCTGGCCAGAGTCACTCCGATCCAAACGGCCGTGGTGACTGCCACAGTTAGCACCAGAGCCATGTGTGCTGGGATGGGTACGCCCATCTTTCTGGCCGCGAAGAGTGCCACCGCTACTGCGAACGACGCTACCATCGCGGAGATTTCGCTCCAGGCGTTCACTCGCCACCAGAACCAGCGCAGGAGGTAGAGAAGTCCCGTTCCGGCGCCGATGGAGAGAAGCAATTCGAAACTTTCGCGTGCGGAATCGAGCACGAAGGTAAGGGCCGCAGCGACGACCATTAGGCATGCTGTCACCACTCTACCTGTCAATACGTAGTGAGCCTCGCTGGCGCCCGGTCTCAGGAAGCGACGGTAAAGGTCGTGCACCAGGTAGGATGTGCCCCAGTTGAGGTGCGTGGACATAGTGCTCACGTAGGCTGCCAGGAGCCCCGCCACCATGAGGCCTAGCATTCCGGCTGGGAGGAAGCGCAGCATGGCAGGGTAGGCCATGTCGTGGCCGATCAGTGAGTCGCTGACGTAGGGAAAGGTTCTCGCTATGTCGTCCAAAGTGGGGTAGAGGACCGTGGAAGCGAGGGCCACGACTATCCACGGCCAGGGTCGCAGCGCGTAGTGGGCGAAGTTGAATAGGAGTGTGCCAGCGAGGGCGTCGCGTTCGCTGCGTGCGGCGAGCATACGTTGGGCTATGTAGCTACCGCCGCCGGGTTCTGCGCCCGGGTACCATACGGACCACCACTGGATGGTCAGCGGGATCACGAAGACGGTGAGTGCTAGGCTCCAATCGGCGAAGTCCGGGAGGAAGGCCAGTGCCTGAGGGTCGACTTTGGCGAGGAGACCGCTCAGGCCGCCGATTTCCGGCTGACGCAGGGCGAAATATGCTGTTACCAGGGATCCCGTCATGGCGATGCCGAACTGGAACAGGTCCGTCACCAGTACGCCCCACAGTCCTGACGTGGCAGCGAAGGCGACATTGAGCACTGCGCAGATGGCCAGAGTACGACCCATGGGCCAGCCCAGCACGACGTTGGCGATCTTCACAGCAGCCAGGTTCACCGAGGCCATGATGAAACAATTGAACACCAGGCCCAGGTACACCGCGCGGAAGCCGCGCACGAGGGTGGCGGCCTTGCCGGCGTAGCGGATCTCGTAAAACTCCAGATCTGTGAGCACAGCAGAGCGGCGCCACAGGCGGGCGTAAAAAAAGACCGTCAGCATTCCCGTGAGGAGGAACGCCCACCAAACCCAGTTGTAGGAGACGCCGTGTTCGCGGACTAGGTTCGTCACCAAGTTAGGCGTGTCCGTCGAGAAGGTGGTGGCTACCATCGAGATTCCGATGAGCCACCACGGGGCCGCACGGCCCGAGGTGAAGAACTCGGCTGTGTCCTTGCCGGCCCGCGCGGCTAGGACGATCGCCGGTACGTAGGACGCGGCGGTAACGGCGACGACTATAGTCCAATCGAGAAGGGAGAGGTGCATCTATCTACGGTATGGCGATTGCGCTGTCTGGCTTCCTTCTCCCCGGGGTCCGAGTGGGTGGGCAAGATAAGGCCCGGCGGCGCGGGCGGGAATAGTAGCTAGATTGTTGCGAAGCGACCGAGGTGGCCTGCTCCGCAGTTCAGTCGTGAACGAAACCCGGATTCGGGGCGTAAGATAGTGTTATGAAACGTCGACTCTTGTCTCTGTGGGTCGTAGGGTCGGTGATTGCGGTTTCCGTAGCATCGGGCCAGGGAACTGACACGCTTCGGCTCACCTTGGGCGAAGCGGTGGCGAGGGCGTTGGCGATGAGCGACGAAGTTAGTCTGGCGCTTTCCCAGATATCGGTTTTGGAGGCGCAATTCGTCCAGGCGCGTGCTGCTGCCCTTCCGGGAGTGACTTTGCGGGGCGGCTACACGCAGGTCACGAAAAATGCTCGGGCTGCGATAGTCTCGTCCCTATTCGGTCAAAGCTACACGTACACGGCATCTGTAAACATTTCGCAACCGGTTTTTCAAGGTGGGCGGTTGTTGGCGTCCGTGCGTGGTGCAAGCGATCTGCTAGATGCTTCACGGGCCACTCTGGCAGAGACCAAGGCAAGGCTGTCTGTTCAGGCTCAGCGGCTCTACTTGTCGGCTGTGCTTGCAAGGCAGCTCGAGGAGATTCAAGTGCGCAACGCAGAGTTGGCTGATCAGCGTGTGGCCCAAGTCGAACAGCTAGAGAAGGCTGGCCGGGCTTCCCGCTACGACTTGCTTAAAGCGCGGGTGACGCGTGCAAATCTCGAGCCTGGTCTACTGCAGGCTCGTAGCGATCGCGAGATTGCCCAAATCGAGCTACGCCAGTTTCTCAATATCCCGTCGGATCTACCATTGCTGCTGGTTTCGGAAATTGACACTACCGTGTTGAGATCAGTCGTGCGGCAGATCGTGGCCGATTCGGGGTCTGCTAGATGGCCCCGTCCGCTCTTGCGTGCTGCCGAGTTGACTCTCGAGGCGAGGCGAGAGGCGCTGCGCGCGGCTCGTGCGGATTTTCTTCCCACCATAAGTGTTTTTTTCAACACCGGCTACACAGCGCTTCCGAGCACGTCGCGGTTTCCGACGGTTTGGGGACGGACATCGGCGGAGGCATGCCCTCCGGGCACACCGGAAGGGCGCGTTTGCCAAAACAATGGCTGGTATCCCGATCGTTCGTACGGTTTGCAGTTGAGCTGGTCACTATTCGATGGTCTGCGTGCCAAGGGCGCTCTCGACTTGGCGAGGGCTAACGAACGTATTGCACGTCTTCAGTTGGAGCAGGTACGCGAGCAAGTGGTAACCGAGGTAGCTCGGGCGTTGTCGGAGTTCGGACGAGCGGAGGCCACGTTCGAAGCTCGGCGCCAGAACGTGGACGAGGCGGAGGAGGCGTACAGGATCGCGTGGCTGCGGTTCGAGCGGGGATTGGGGACACAGCTCGAGGTGACAGACGCGCAGCTAGCGCTGTTTACAGCGCGGGTGAACGCGGCTCGTGCGGTAGTGGACTATTATTTGGCAGCAGCGGAACTGGCGCGGGCGCGCGGTCAGAATGTGCCGCTACCGCCTTTGCGTCCGCTATCGCGATGAGAATTCTATCGTGGCGAGTCATTGGTCGATGAAGCTCTTGGCGTGCGTCTGTTGTGCCATAGTCCTTGTGTCTGCCTGCGGGAGGTCCGGGTCAGGTGCGTCGGGTTCGGCCGATCCACCGTCCGGTCGTAGCGATCGCGGTACCAGCGCCGCAGGCTCGCAGGTCGGGTCGGGGCGTGGAAGGGGAATGATTGCGGTGCTCGGTCCTGCTGACATTGCGGAAGTGCGAGTCGGTCCGATCGAGTCGACGATAGCGATTCAGGGAGACTTGCAGCCCCTGGAGTCAGTAGTTGTCCGTGCACGAATCGACGGCGATGTCGTCGCTGTGAATGTGAGGGAGGGCGACCGGGTTGTTAGGGGACAGACGATGGCTCAATTCGAGAGCAGTAA
>DATMBI010000390.1:0-2027 GCA_035559375.1 Gemmatimonadaceae bacterium
CCCGTTAGGCGAAACCGCCACGACTACCTGCTCGATGTCCTGTATCCCTCGCAGGTAGCCCAGGCCGCGCACCATGTACTCGCGCTCCGATAGCTCCAGGACCATAGCGCCCACGTCGCTGTTGGAGCGCTGGATGGCGGCAGACACTCGATCCAACGAAACGCCGTAGGCTTTGAGGCGAAGGGGATCGATGTCCACCTGATACTCCTTCTCGAAACCTCCGATAGAGGCGACCTCGGCAACACCGGGCACAGCGGTCAGCAGGTAGCGCAAGTACCAATCTTGCAGGGAGCGAAGTTGGGCTAGGTCTAGTTGCCCGGAAGTATCCTCCAGAGCGTACTGAAAAACCCAACCCAGTCCCGTGGCATCAGGTCCGAGGCGCGGGGCCACGCGTGCAGGCAGTTTCCCCTGAAGGCCGTTCAAGTATTCCAGAACGCGACTCCGTGCCCAATAAATGTCGGTACCGTCCTCGAAGATCACGTAGACGAAGGAAACTCCGAAGAAGGAGTAACCGCGGACGGTCCGAGCACCGGGTACCTTGAGCATTTCCGCCGCAATGGGATAGGTCACCTGGTCTTCGACTATGCGCGGATTCTGCTCCGGGTAGTCCGCTTGGACGATGACCTGCACGTCGCTCAGATCGGGTAGCGCCTCCAGGGGCGTGCGCTGCAGCGCTACCATCCCACCCGCCGCGCCGAGAAGCGCGAGTAGCAGGACGGCGACCCTATTGTTCACCGACCACTTGATCACGTGCGCCAACATGGTCTCACTCCTGGTGGTCGTGTTTGTGTGGGGCGGCCTGTTTGGGAAGCCCCGCTCCGGTACTGTCGCCACGGGAAGGGGGCCGCGTGCCGGGCACGTCTGGCATACCTGACATCCCCTGCATTCCTGGCATACCTTGCATTCCCGCCAGAGCAGCCCTGAGGTTCGATTCGGCATCCACGAGGAACACCGCCGACGCAACTACGGTGTCGCCTAACGCGAGCCCAGACACGATCTCCGTCCACTCGCCGACACTGGCCCCGGTGGTCACCACCTGCGGCTGGAGCCGTCCGTCGCGTTCCTTGCGGAAAACAAGTGCACGTCGCCCCGTTTCCAGTACAGCACTGCGCGGCACCAGAAGCCTAGGTTTTTGCGAAACGCCAGCGATGACGAGTGTAGCGTACATCCCTGGCCGTAGGCGCAGATCGGAGTTGGGAATCTCGACCCGCACTTTAGCGGTACGAGTGGTCGGGTCTACCTCCGGATAGACATAGGACACCCGCCCGGCGAAGTGTTCTCCCGGATAGGCAGCGATCTCGGCACTGACCGCTGCGCCCGTCGCCACCAGCGATAGGTCTTGCTCGTAGATCTCGCCTTCCACCCAAACCAGCGACAGATCGGCCAGCACGTAAGCGGCATCGCCCGGCATGATCTTCTGACCGGCCACGACGCGACGCTCGGCGACGTAACCGTCGGCAGGCGCCAAAACCGGAACTGTTCGACTCGCCGTACCACGCTTTTCGAGCATCTCTATCTCGGAGCTCGGAATGTCGAGGAGTTCCAGGCGTCGCCGCGCGGCCGCTGCGAGTTCCGATGCTCTTGCACCAGCTTCGGAAGTAGTTCCTTCCAGTTGCCTCGCTAGGCGCTGCGCCAGAAGGTATTCCTCCTGCGCCGCCACCAGCATGGGCGAGTAGATAGCGAAGAGTCGCTGTCCCTTCCTCACGTACTCCCACGTGGAGTTCACGAATAGGGAGTCGATCCACCCCTCTAGCTTCGGTGCCACTACGGCCAACAACGGCTCGGCTACAGTGACGCGACCGGTCGCGCGGACCTCGCTCCGCAATGCGCCCGACGTCACCGGTGCGAAGCGGACGCCGATGCGGCGCGCCTGCACGCTGTCCAGAAAAACCGCAGCTCTATCTTCGCCCGTGCCGGTGATCGAGTGGACATGACCTTCCATGGACTGCGGCGCACGGCGCGGAGAAAAGTAGACTGCGACTCCCAATGCCCCAGCGAGCAGAGCGACGAACCAGAGCACAGCCCAG
>DATMBI010000391.1:0-9151 GCA_035559375.1 Gemmatimonadaceae bacterium
GGCGGGCGAATGGCCAGAGCCACGCTCGTCTTGCTGGCGGCCGGTACGGTGGGTAGCTGCAGCGGAGTCACCGACACGCTCCTCGAGGCTACCGACCCGGACCTGATCATGCCGCCTAACGTGCAATCTCCGGACGGCGCATTGGCCGTCGCCAACGGCGCGCTGGGGCGTTTCAACCAGATAACGGCTGGTGCCGAGAGCACGTGGCTGTTCGGTGGTTTGTTGGCGGACGAGTGGTCCACTAGTTCGACCTTCGTCCAGAACGACGAAACCGACCAGCGGCGTATCCAGACCAATAACTCGTCTATAACAGGTATGCTGCGGCGGCTGGCGCAGGTGCGCACCTACGCCAACATGGCCATCCCCTTGCTCAAGCAGTATCAACCGTCGCGGACGGATCTCATTGGCGAGATGTATTTCATCCGCGGCTTTGCGGAGTTGCAGATGGCTTCGGACTTCTGCAACGGTATACCGTTGAGCGACGGTTCCGGCGAGCAGATCGTCTACGGCGATCCACTCCCGGTGGCCGACGTCTTCCGGGCGGCCGTGGCGTCGTTCGATACGGCTCTCGCTACGGCTACGGGTACGAGCTCGGCGTACGTGCTCATCCAGAACGCCGCCAAGGTGGGGAAGGGTCGGGCGTTGCTGGGGCTGGGTCAGTTCGACCAGGCGGCAGCTGCTGTGGCCGGCGTGCCGACGACGTTCGCTTACCAGGCTACCTTCTCGCTGACCACTACGACTAATACCATCTGGGGGCAGGGTTTGAGCGCCCAGCGGTACAGTGTGGGCGACAGCGTCGAGGGGAACGGTCGCGATATCTTGGTCCGGAACGCCATCCCCTTCGGGTCGGCGCGCGATCCCAGACTGCCTGTCACCGACACGCGCAGGCCCGGTCAGGACGGCCAGACCTTCGTGCGCACTACCACGCTGTACGATCGCCTAACGCCGATAGACGTAGTGAACGGTATAGACGCTCGCTTGATCGAGGCCGAGGCGGCTCTTCGGGCCAACAACGTGAGCCAGTGGCTGTCCATCCTCAACGGTCTACGCACTGGGCCGAACCGTGTGACGCAGGTCGGTACGGTGACGCTCTCCGCTACGGCGCTTCCGGCGCTGAGCGATCCGGGCACGCCAGAAGCTCGCGTGAACTTGCACTTCCGGGAGAAAGCCTTCTGGACGTTCAGCCGCGGCCAGCGGCTGGGCGATCTGCGCCGCCTGATCCGCCAGTACGGCCGCTCGCCGAACGACGTCTTCCCGGTCGGCGTGCACTACAAGGGCGGTAGCTACGGTAACGACGTGAACATGCCCGTGGTCCAGGACGAGGAGAACAATCCCAAGTTCCGGGGTTGCCTCGATCGTAACGCCTGAGCGCGGGACTCAGGGTAAGGGGAGCGCTGCAGCGCTCCCCTTTTTCTTTCTCGACTACTGCCAGAAGCGGCGCAGGATACCGGCCAGGAGCGAAAGCACGATGGATAGAATCAGCATCGAGGTGATGGGGAAATAAAACCGCAGGTTGGGCTTCTCGATGCGAATGTCGCCTGGAAGGCGGCCGAACCAGGAAAAGGCTCCGCTCCATACGAGGAGCCCGGCCAGAACGAGCACCAAGCCGGTTATCACGAAGAATGCACCTAACGATGAACGCGGCACCGCTCCTCCATCATGGTGTGTCGCCAGCCACGGTTTCCGGCAGCGGGCGCGGGCCCGCCGCCCTACGCAAGCGGTCCGCGATGGCCGCGCCCAGCCCCGCCTCCGGTGGCAGAGCGGCCACGATAACGTCGCAATTTTTTCTGTCGAATTCGCGCAGGAGAGAGTACAGCTCGTGAGCGTAGAGTTCCAACGAAGCCGGAACCGAGAGCGCTACGCCGCCGAAATCGTCGGGCAAGCTGGCTCCTGGCGGGAGCAGTACCCCGACGTGGCGGTTAGCCCGCTCTAGGCGAAGCGCCTCGGCCGCGATTCGCTCCGGCTCCACCAGGATCAGCCGGGCGCGCGGGGCGTAATGCAGCGGGTACTGACCCGGTGCCCGGACCGAGGGAGCGCTCGGTTGCCGCAACGGCACACCTAACGCGTGCTCCAGAGCCTCGCGCGGGATGCCACCGGGGCGTAGCAGCGCAGGTTCAGCTCCCGAAAGGTTCACGATGGTGGATTCCACGCCGACGTCGCAGGCTCCGCCGTCTAGCACCAGATCCACCGCGTCTCCCAAGTCGTCGCGGACGTGCTGAGCGGTAGTGGGGCTCACCGAGCCGAAGCGGTTGGCGGAGGGGGCGGCAATGGGGTTCCCGAAGCGCCGCAGTAGTTCCTGGGCTACGGGATGCGCCGGTACGCGCAAGGCCACGGTTTCCAGGCCTCCGGTTACCTCGAGCGGGATCCGCGGGCTTCGGCGCAACACCAGTGTAAGGGGTCCGGGCCAGAAGCGGCGTGCCAGCTCGACCGCGGCCGGTGGGACTTCCGCGACCCACCGAGGCAGATCGGCGGCGCTAGCGATGTGCACGATCAGCGGATGTTGCGCTGGCCTCCCCTTGACCGCGAAGATCCGCCTAACGGCGGCCGGGTTCGTGGCATCGGCGCCGAGTCCGTAGACCGTCTCGGTGGGGAACGCTACCAGTCCGCCGCGCGCGAGGATGGCAACTGCTTCCTCGATGGGATCCCTGTCCGTCATCCTCCTCGTCAGAACTTCTCCGGCCGCAGTACGGCGACCTCCTCCAGCCAGAGGATCATGGCGTAGTTGTCGTAGTAGTTTTGGCGCAGGTAATCTGCTATCCGAGCTGCGGTGATGTCGTCGCAGATCACCTCGATGCGCACGTTGCTGCTGGCCGACCAATCGGCCGACCGCACGCCGCGGTGTCCTTTTCCCCGTGCGTCGGTGATCGTGTAGCCGTGGGCTCCCAGACGTTCCAGCTCCTGGGTCAGGAGGTTCTCGATGGCGGCCTCCGTGACGATGGTGAGGAGCTTGCGGGGGAAGCTGTTCATAGGCTTAACCTCCTAGCAGGCGATGCACGGCAGCTGCCAGGCTATGGTAGAGCGGGATACCGAGCAGGACGTTGAAGGGGAAAGTAACGCCTAGCGAGGCGACCAGAGAAAGGGCCGGGTTGGCCTCCGGGACCGAGATCCTCATGGCTGCCGGGACGGCTATGTAGGAGGCGCTAGCGGCCATGGTGGCCAAGAGCGTGCTCCCTCCCGGCGAGAGCCCGAGCAGCCATGCGAGGAATGCGCCCACCAGCGCACCCAGGAGCGGCATCGTTAGGCCGAACATCACTAGAAAGACCCCGTAGCGGCGCAAGCTCGCGAACTGGCTGGCAGCGATGAGTCCAGTCTCCAGCAGAAAGAGCGCCAGTACTCCCTTGAAGAGGTCGAAAAACAACGGAGCCACTGGCCCGACGCCGTCGGGACCAGCGATCCAACCGATGGCTAGTCCGCCTAGCAGCAACACGATCCCTTTGCCCAGGAAAACCTCGTGCAACAATGCGCCTACCCGGATGTCGCGGCTGAAACCCCGAGCCAGCACGATACCGACCGCGATGGCAGGTATTTCCAGAACTGCCAGTAACAGCGGCATGTGGGCTTCGAAGGAGATACCGCGGTTGGACAGGTACGCGACCGCAACAGCGAACGTTCCGACGCTCACGCTGCCGTAGTGGGCCGCAATCGCTGCGGCGTCAGCTCGCTTGAAGCGACCCAAGTAGCGCAGGACGGGGAATGCGACCAGCGTCAGGGTGCACCCCATGGCGATCGTGGCCAGCACCTGCGGTAGGAGACCTGGTTGCTGGTGCTGCGCTAGCTCCACCCCGCCTTTCATGCCGATGGACAGAAGGAGCACGGTGCTCACCAGGTCGTATACAGCGGCCGGAAGGCGCAGCTCGGAACGCAGCAGGCCAGCGGCCAGGCCCAGCAGGAAAAACAAAATGACAGGGTCCAGGCTATGCACCGTCGTAGCGTGTCAGGGACTTTAGCGCGACCCCTCGTTCCAGGGCTGCAGCGATCTCGCTGGCGATCTCGACGGCCCGTTCGACTTCGGGGTGCAAGACGAGCACGTGTCCCATCTTGCGCCCCGGACTGGCGCGCTTTTTACCGTAGAGGTGCAGGCGAGCCTCGGGGTAGCGATAAACCACCGACCAGTCGGGCTCCCCGGCAGCCCACAGGTCGCCCAGCAGGTTGAGCATGGCTGCCGGCGAGAGCAAGCGAGTGTCGCCTAACGGCAGCCCGCACACAGCTCGGACGTGTTGTTCGAACTGCGAAGTGGCAGAGGCACCGAACGTGTAGTGGCCGCTGTTGTGCGTGCGCGGCGCTATCTCGTTGACGAGCAGTCGGCCATCCTTCGTCAGGAACAGCTCTACCGCCAGCATCCCGACGTGTCCCAGATGTTCCGCGATAGCGGCACCGATTTCCTGCGCCTGGCGCACGGTCGAATCGGGGAGTGCCGCGGGCACCCGGCTCAAAAACAGGATGTGCCGGCGGTGGAGGTTTTCCGGTATCGTATAGAAGGCGATTTCACCGCTCGTCGCTCGCGCCAGGAGGATCGAGACTTCGCGCTCGAAATCCACGAATTCCTCCATCACTGCCGGCCGCGCGCCGATGGCAGCGAAGGCGCCTTCGAGTTCGCCCGGTACAGTGGCTCGAGCCTGGCCTTTGCCGTCGTAGCCTTGGGTGCGCGTCTTCAAGACACAGGGGAAGCCGACCGTTCGTGAAGCGTTAGGCAGGTCGCTGGGACTGCCCACCGGCGCGAACCGTACCTGGGGCAGGCCGTACCGAGCCAGGAACTGGCGCTGCGCCAGCCGGTCCTGAACCGTGGCCATGACGCTGGCAGAGGGCCGCACCGGGCAGATGCGCTCCACTTCGCTGATCACCGGCGCCGGGACGTGTTCCAAGTCGAGGGTGACTACTTGGCAATGCCGAGCTAGTTGCCGCGCCGCATCGGTGTCGTCGAACCGAGCACCGACGGCCATGTCCGCCACCTGACCGGCTGGACCGGAAGGGTCGGGATCGAGAACGGCCACGCGGTAACCCATGCGCCTGGCTGCCAGCGCCATCATCCGCCCCAACTGTCCCCCGCCGACGATCCCGATGGTAGCACCGGGGAGGAGGCGATGGGTCGGATTCGGGCTCGGGGACGCTTTCCTGTCGCGATCGAGTAGCTCGGTCACAACTGTTCTTCCAGCACCGATCGAGTCTGCTGTGCGCGATACTGTTCCAGTCGCTGGCGGAGGTCGCTGTCCTCGAGTGCCAGGATGGCCGCAGCCAATAGAGCCGCGTTAGCTGCACCGGCCTCGCCTATCGCCAGCGTTCCCACCGGAATGCCTTTGGGCATCTGGACGATGGAGAGGAGAGAGTCCACTCCCTGAAGAGCCTTGGACTGGATCGGCACTCCGAGGACCGGGAGAGTCGTCTTGGAGGCTGTCATCCCGGGTAGGTGTGCAGCCCCTCCGGCTCCGGCGATGATCACCTTGATGCCGCGCACTCTAGCGCTAGCGGCGTACTCGAACAGCAGGTCCGGTGTCCGGTGTGCGGAAACCACGCGGGCTTCGTACGGGATCCCCAGTTCGGCTAGCACGCTGGCAGCGTGCTGCATCGTACTCCAGTCGCTGCGGCTCCCCATGATCACGGCCACCAGCGGACTGGCGCTCACGGGTCGCCGCTCCCTGAACGAGCTAGTGTGGAAGTCATCGGCCCGAAGCGTATCTCCGCCTAGCGGCGCCTGGCAAGGGTCACGGCCGTCGTGTGCTGGAGGGGGCATTCCCTCAGGGCACCTGCCCTGTCTTCCCCTTGCCAGAGCGCTTGCCACTAGGCTAGACAATAGGCCCGTTCGTGCGGTGCTTCTGTGCCGCTAGCTTTAGACCTGTGGCCGAGGAGCGGAAATGACCATGCCTGCAACCAGCGGAGGGAAGAGGCTCGTAACGCTGATACCGGGGGACGGAGTAGGTCCCGAGTGCGTGCGTGCAGCGCAGCGCATCGTGGAGGCGGCTGGGGCTGCTGTGGAGTGGGAGGAGCGCCAAGCTGGTGCCAGCGTTTTTCGCCAGGGGATAGCCTCGGGCGTGCCGCCGGAGACCATCGAGTCCATTCGCAGGACGCGGGTGGTGCTCAAGGGACCGCTGGAGACGCCGGTGGGCTTCGGCGAGAAGAGCGCTAACGTCACGCTCCGCAAGCTGTTCGAGACGTACGGCAACATTCGGCCGGTACGCGAACTCCCCGGGGTGAAAACGCCGTACAGCGGTCGCGGGATAGACTTGGTGGTGGTGCGCGAGAACGTGGAGGACCTCTACGCCGGGATCGAGCACATGCAGACGCCCGGCGTGGCTCAGTGCCTCAAGCTCATCTCGACCAAGGGCTGCGAGAAGATAGTGCGGCTGGCCTTCGAGCTAGCGCGTGCCGAGGGTCGCGAGCGAGTGCACTGTGCTACCAAGTCCAACATCATGAAACTGACGGAGGGTGAACTCAAGCGCACCTTCGAGCGCGTCAGCAAGGAATATCCTGACATAGAGGCGCAGCACATAATCATCGACAATTGTGCCCATCAGCTGGTGAAGAAGCCGGAGCAGTTCGATGTCATCGTGACCACCAATATGAACGGTGACATCATCAGCGACCTCACCTCGGCGTTGATCGGCGGGCTCGGCTTCGCGCCGTCGGCCAATATCGGCAACGAGGTGGCGATATTCGAGGCCGTTCACGGTTCGGCTCCCAAGTACGCTGGCAAGAATGTCATAAATCCTACTGCCGTCATTCTCTCGGCTGTCTCGATGCTGCGCCATCTGGGCGAGTTCGAAGCAGCTGCACGGATAGAGCATGCGATCCTCGTGACGCTGGAGGAGGGGCGCGTGCTGACGGGCGACGTAGTGGGTTACGACAAAGGTGCATCCACCACTGCGTTCACTGACGCTGTCATAGCCAACCTGGGGCGCCGGTCGCAGCAATATCGTGTACGCGATTACAAGCCGATCCGGTTACCCGAGGTGCCTTCGGCGCCGGATTACGTCGAGGCAAAGACGCGGCGCGTGATAGGTGTGGACATTTTCGTGGAATCGGGTCTCGCTGCAGAGGAGTTGGGACGGAGCTTGGAGGAGCTGGCGGCCGGTACGGCGCTCAGGCTCAAGATGATCAGCAATCGCGGTACCAAGGTGTATCCGCCTACTGGTGCAATCACTGATTGCGTGGATCACTGGCGTTGCCGCTTCGTCGCGCGCGAGGGCGGTGCCGACCTGGGTGACGGCGCGATCCTGGAGTTGCTGCAGCGTGTGGCTTCGCGGCACCGGTGGATGCATCTGGAGAAGTTGCAGGAGTTCGACGGTGCCAACGGGTTCACCATGGCGCAGGGCGAGGATTGAAGCTTGACACTCGGGCGCGGGGTCGTTAGTGTGAGCCGCATGATTGCAGCGGCTTGCATCCAGCATCGCCATCACCACGGCCCGGACGGGCGTGGTGGTAACGGTGCTTTTGCTTCGACTGCATAGTCGCGCGAAACCGGGAATTACCGCTGCGGCCCGTCTCCACCGGACGGGCCGCAGTTTTTTTGTGTGCAACGCAGAACGAGGTTCGACGACCAGACAATGGGTACTGTGATCCGGGTAGCCTTGCCTAACAAAGGGCGCCTAGCGGAGGACGCTCGGCGATTGTTCGAGCGGGCTGGATTGTGCGCCGAGTTCAGGGACGGGCGTGCGCTCGTGGCCTCGTTGGGCGAGGGGTTCGAGGCGCTGCTCGTGAGGGCGCAGGACATACCGGAGTTCGTAGCCGACGGGGCTGCGGATGTCGGTGTGACGGGGCTGGACCTGGTGGTCGAGAGCGAGCGCCGGGTCCGGGAGTTGCTGGATCTGGGGTTCGGCCGCTGCCGGCTGGTGGTGGCCGTGACCGAGGAGAGCGGGATCGACGCGGTCACGCGGATCGCACCGGGCACGCGGGTGGCAACGCCATTCCCGCGCTCGGCGCGCCGTTATTTCGAGGCGTTAGGCATACCCGTGGAAATAGCGGCCTTGAGCGGTGCCGCCGAGGTAGCACCGCACTTGGGGGTAGCCGAGGTGATCGTAGATCTCACGTCCACTGGTTCTACACTGCGCGTGAACGGCCTGCGCGAGGTGACGACGATAATGGAAAGCAGTGCGCGGCTAGTGGCGAACGAGGACGCCTGGTGCGATCCCGCTAGGCAGGCAGCCATCGCCGAACTTCGTGCCGCACTGGAGTCCGTATTGCGTGCCGAGAGCAAGCGCTATCTCATGGCCAACGTGCCTCGGGATGCTCTGGCGCAGGTGAAGCAGATAATCCCCGGTATTTCCGGGCCGACCATAGTGGACGTTCTCGACGGGGGCACCATGGTAGCGGCTCATGCGGTCGTGGATGCGCCTGACGTGTACCGGACCATCGCGCGGTTGAAGGAGATCGGCGCGGAGGGGATTCTGGTGACGCGCATCGAGCGGTTGCTGCCATGAAGATCGCGGTGGAAGGTCGGTTAGGCGCGCTGACGGCGCAGCAGGAGCGCTTGCTGTTGGACAGGAGCACCGATCCCGACTCCGAGCTAGCGCGGCGAGTGCGGGCCACGATCCGAAGGGTGCGTGCCGCCGGGGATGCGGCGTTGCGCCGTATGGTGCGCCGCTACGACGGGGTGCAGATGGGCCGTCTAGAGGTGCCGAGGGAGCGTTGGGAGGTGGCACTAGCTGGGCTGGATTCCGCAGTGAAGCGGGCGCTCGAGCGTGCGGCGCAGAACATCGCGGCGTTTCACAGGTCGCAGCTTCCCCGACCCTTCGAGGTCGCGGTGGAGCCGGGCGTCGTTTTGGGGCGTCGTTTCGAGCCGTTAGGCAGCGTCGGTGCCTACGTGCCTGGGGGGCGAGCTGCCTATCCGAGTTCGCTGCTGATGTGCGCCGTGTCGGCGCGAGTGGCGGGCGTGAAGCAGGTCGTGGTCTGCTCGCCGCCGCTCGCCAGTGGCGAACCTGCGGCCAGCGTACTTGCGGCGTGTGTCATCGCCCGCGTGGATCGGGTTTTCGCGGTGGGTGGTGCCGGTGCGATCGCCGCGCTGGCTTACGGTACCGAGTCCATCCCGCGTGTGGATGCCATAGTGGGTCCGGGTAACCGGTACGTGAACGAAGCCAAGCGTCAGGTGGCGGCTGATGTCGCCGTGGACTGTCCGGCCGGCCCGTCCGAAGTGTTGATAGTGGCGGACGAGAGTGCATCG
>DATMBI010000392.1:0-2502 GCA_035559375.1 Gemmatimonadaceae bacterium
GCTACAACCCCCTGTTTTTTTACAGCGAATCCGGACTAGGGAAGACACACTTGCTAGCGGCCATCGGCTACCACGCCCGGACGCTACGCCCGGACGCGCGTGTGGAGTATCTCGCAGTCGACGAACTGGTAGACCGTCTGAATGCGGCTGTCGAGCTAGGGCAAGCGGAGCGCTTCGCGCAGCGATTCGCGGATGTGCACGTTCTGCTTCTCGACGACGTGCAGGCGCTTGCGGGGCGCGCCGAAACACAGAGCGAGTTACTGCGCTTGTTCAACGCCTTGCAGCAGGCGGGGCGGCAGATGGTCATGGCTAGCGATCGACCACCGCAGGAAATAGCCGATGTCGATCGCCGCCTACTGACGAGAATGGCTGGCGGTCTGATAGTGGACATCGGTCCTCCGGAGTACGAAACTCGGGTTGCCATCCTTCGTGCCAAGTGCGCTGAACGCGGATTGGTCTTCGGGAGCGGCGTGCTGGAGGAGCTAGCCCGGGTGCCGTCGCGCAATGTGCGCGAGCTTCAGGGATGGCTCAATCGCCTGGTGGCGCAACAGAGTCTTTCCGCCGTACCGCTCGAACCCGTGGACGTCCGCGCTCTGGTGGCACGCTCGCGCGGGTCTACACCGGTGGCGAACGAGTTCGACTCCTTCGTTAGGGAAATCGCCAGCGTGGTGTCGCAGTCCGTGGGTCGGTGGCGTGCGCGGCTGGCAGAGTTCATTGCGCGCTGGGCAGGGGAGGGTATTCGTACCGCCTATCTCGAGCGCTTCTTGGAAGCCAATGAAGCGCCGGACCTCGACAAGCTCGAGGCCGATTTCGTATCTGCGGTGCGTCGCCTACAGTGGTTAGAGCGCGAAGCGGCGCGACTCGATCCCAAGCTGTCTGGTCTCGAGGTTTTCCGCGATCCCGAGCGCCTCGACGAGGCGGAGGGAGTGGTGCTGCGGGCGATAGCTGTTTTCGATCCGCCTCCAGCTCCGAAATCCGAGCTGGACGTCGAATCGCTGGTAGCGGGAAGTGCCAACCAGTTGGCCCTGAAGGCCGCGGCGGAGGTGATCGCCTTTCCAGGGGAAAGGTACAACCCCCTGTACATCTACGGACCCCGCGGTTGCGGGAAGACTCATCTGGCGCACGCTATTGGGAACGCTCTTCGAGCGAGGGGTGGCGGTGTCTCCACTGTTGCGTGTGTCACTGCGTCAGCCATGACCGAAGAGGTCATCATAGCGTTGCAGGGGGACGGTCTGGAACGCTGGCGGATGCGCTACCGCGCTGCGGACGCGCTGGTGATCGACGACGTCCACGAACTGGCCGGGAAAGAACGCACGCAGGACGAGCTCTTCCACCTTTTCAACGCCATGCTGCGCGATGGCAAGCAGGTCGTTCTTACAGCTGACGCCCCGCCCGCCGAGTTGTTCGATATCGCCACCCGCCTGAGAACTCGCTTCGAAGGCGGGCTGGTGGTGGAGATGGGACGAGTCAGCGAGGCCGAACGGACTGCACATCGCACTCCCGTGCCGGAGGGCGCCGAGGCAGCTGCTCCGACGATCGACTTCTGGGACGACGCGCTGGATGGGGTCCCCGAAGATGGAGCACTTTTCGTGCCGTTACTCGTAGATCGCGAGAAGTTGATAGTGGATTGGAGTGCCCTGGACGGGCGAGTCGTGGAGGAACTGCGCTGATGGCGATCCGTGGCAGCTTGAGGGAGGCCAGTCTTCCGGACGTGGTGCAGCTCCTCGCGATGGGGAAGAAGACCGGCTGCCTCTCGGTGACCAATAGGCGGCAGTTCGGCAGCATCTATTTCGAGGACGGCCGGATCACGTACGCCGCCATCGTGAATCGCCGCGACCGTCTGGGCGACATTCTGGTCAAGAGTGGCGCGATTTCTCGGGCGGATCTCGACGAAGCCATCGCGCATCAGAGCGCTCACCCCGAGATGCGACTGGGTGAGATTCTTCTGGCGCTGGGCAAGATCGGTCGAGAGCAACTTAGACATTACATCCGGCACCAGGTCGAGGAAGCGGTCTATTATCTCTTCACGTGGACACACGGTACCTTCACGTTCGAGCCGGACGCTCGGCCGGAGAATCAGGATCTCGAGGTATCGCTGTCCGCTGAATCGCTGCTGCTCGAAGGTGCGCGGCGCGTGGACGAATGGGCTCTCGTCGAAAAGAAGATCCCCAGCTTCGATTCCATATTCAGCATCGACCGCGAGCATTTGGAGCGTAGTGGCGTCGAGCTCACGCCTGAACAACAGGCTGTCGTGTCGCTGATAGATGGGCGTAGAGACGTCAATGCGTTGGTGGATGCGTCCGGGCTGAGCGAATTCGAAGTCGGTAAGGCACTCTATGCTCTGGCCACGGCGGGCTTCCTGCATCGCATAGGGCGCAGCAAAGGACCTGACACACCGGTGGGGACAGCCCGATTGGACGAGCATCGTAACTTGGGAGTCGCCTTTTACCGCTCGGGGATGTACGACGAGGCGGCCAGGGAGTTCCTGCGCGTCTTGGAGCT
>DATMBI010000393.1:0-4703 GCA_035559375.1 Gemmatimonadaceae bacterium
GCACCCCTCGAACGCCGCAGGCCGCTGATGTACAGCCATGTATCCGCCGATCGTATTGGGATCACCCTGCGAATAGTCGGGTGGGAGGAAACGGCCCGCCATCTGTATCACCTCGCAAGCTCGAGCGAGGACCGGTAGCTCATCGAACGACCTCCAACTTGAGAGCGAGAGGGTCGGCTATGCGTACTACGGGCGCAAAATCCCTGGTCCGCTGCGACCGATTTCCCACGTCCCACGCCACTAAGCCGTCGTCGCTCTCAGGTTCGAGGAAGTACATGGCCAGCACTCCCAACGGCTGTCCCACTCGCACGATCCAGCTCCCAGCCGGAAGCGAGACACGACGTTCCACCCAGCGCCCGGCCAGACGCACTTCACGCCTCCCTTCGAACGCATTCGGGGCAATTACGATGGAATCTACGGCGAACTGGGGGCCAGCATCTCCCTCCCAGGCTTCGGCGAGGCGCTCCACGACTATACCGTGGCTGCGCAGCAAGTCGACTCCAGCCGTATCCTCAGGTGCCAGGGAGTACGCCCACGGCGCCGGCCTGGACACCAGCGGCACGAAACGGTCGTAGATTCTCATGCGCACGGCCTGGAAACGACCTGTGCGCCGCACTCCGGGCGGCAATCCCGCTTCGTAACGCACGCTGTCTCCGGTACGTTCGACTTCCTCGTACACGACCTCCCCCTCGTAGGGGGTAGTCGTCATAGTCGCTCGCACGGGCACCGGTGGTAGCCGCCGGTAATCGCCCGTCAGTGCCGCGTCGGAGCGACGAGCCAACCCGGTCACGGAAGACCCGCGTTCGGCTATCAACGAGAGGAGCTCCCTAACGAACAGGTAGGTGGACCGTACGCGCTTCTCGAAGGGGTCGTGCGAATAGGCCTCACTCAGTATCCCAATGCGACCTCTGAGAGCGTAATAATTGGTCCCATAGCGGGGGAGGTGCTCGTACGTACGCCATTCGTTAGGTACGCCTCCGCCGCGTCCTCCGAAATTCCCGTAGTCGAACGTGGCCACTCGATGGCGCTCCTCCAGGCGGCGCCGCAGCACCGGCAGCAGGGAATCTCGAGCCCACGCTCCACCGAATGTGAAGCCCGGGAGTTCGGCCGCTGGCACGAGCGAGGGCGCGTAGGTGAGGTTGTAGCCGTGATAGCTACCGTCGGTCGTGTGCAAATCGACGAATACATGCGGATCCCACGAGACGAACATGCCCATCGAGGCACGTGTTTCGGGGGCGTCGAGCTTCATGTAGTCGCGGTTGAGATTCAATCCCTGGGCGTTCGGTCTCGTCCCGACCATCTCCGGCCCGTTCTGAGCAGGCCGGTTGCGGGATTGCGGCGCCAGCCGTTCGTTGCCGTCGGCGTTGTAAATAGGCACAGCGATCAACACCAGAGAATCCAGAACGTTGGGTCGCGGCTCGACAAGGAGGTCGCGGACGAGCGCCAAAAGGGCCTCCTTCCCCTCTACCTCTCCGGCGTGGATGTTGGCCTGCACGTACACCACGGGACGACCCGAAGCACGAGCTCGCTCGGGCGTGCCGAAAAGCGGGCGCGATACTACGAGGAAAGGTATCTCACGCCCCTCGAAGGTGCGGCCGATGGATCCGGTAACCAGAGGGCGATTTAGCAGACGCAACGAGTCCACGAAAGCTACCACATCGGCATAACTGGAAGTCTCCCGGTAGCCGGTTCGCTCCGCACGCGTGCGAGGAAGCAGATCCTGGGCGACCGGCTCGGGAAAGGTCCGAGCCGCGTGGCAGCCGGAAAGGCCCGCGCAGAGCGCCAGCATACTCGCGATCGACGTAGCTCTCCTCATTTTCGATTCACCTCGCATACCAGCGGCGTAGCTGCCGGCAAAGACGACAGTAGATGCCTAACGAACTACGATTACCCCGACTTTTCCCATGAATTCGTCCTCTACCACTGCCAATCGGGGAGGGACTTCCATGCGCGACCCGTCCAACCTGATGTTGATCCTGTGCAAACCGGGCGCGACGCGATAGTAGCCATGCCACTCACCTTCGGACTTGCGCTCCAGCGGCACGGGAACCCAGTCCACGAAGTCGGCCATTAGCTCGACACGTTCCGCACCAGGCGCCCAGACCCGAATCTCTCGAATACCTGTGGAATCGAGTGCAGGCCCTATCACCAGATCGAGAGTGCGAGCCAAATCGAGCTCTGGGATGTCGCCTTCCCTCCTCGGTGCCGGTCTGGCTGGGGTGCCTTCCGGTCGGCGAACCGACGGAACGCGGACTGCCACACCGAGGAAACGCCCACCTGGCAGCCCCTGCACCAAATCCGCAGGATAGTTGCCGACGTTGAGAGCCACCCAATGGTCCGCAACCTCTACCCCAGCTACCAGCGCCAGCCAGCCCACTGTACCACGCTGTGCTTCACCCAACCGCACCCCCGCTACGGTACTGACGTAATAGCGCTCAGCTATCCACTGCCACTCTGCCTGCGTATCCATGAGCACGTCGCCCACCGCAAGCTGCATCGGTGCCAGCGTGAGGGAAACCAGCGAATTGCCGCGGCGCACCCACGCTCCCCCTTCACCGATGACCGTTGTTAGCCAGCGGAGACCGTCGAAACTGCGCGCGACGGCCGCCCCTACCTGAGCTCCCCGGTCGCTACCGACGAAGAGAAGACGTCCTCTTCCCTCCAGAAGCGCCGAAGGCATGAAGCCGGATTGAGCCGTGGCGGCGAGGTTCAACGCTAGTTCGCTGCGCACGCTCGAGAACCATCGCTCGAGCCACGTACTGGCAGCGATCGGATCCGAGCGCCGAGCTCCCCGAAGCGTGCCCTGAGTGCTCCAGCGGCCGTCACTGAAGAGCGATACCAGCGCGTAGGCCGCGGTGGTGGCCTTGTCGCGCTCCACGTCTAACGACTGAAAAAGGGTGAGGGCCGTGGCAGAAATCCCGTTCTCGTATCGAATGGCCGTAAGCGCTACGTCTCGGCTCCGCAGCTGCGCTTGCGCCACGGCGCCAGGGAAGGGCCAAACGAGCAGGACGGCGGAGAACCACGCGGCGTTTCGAATCGCCGCGCTCGAGAGTAATTGCCTGACGATTCTAGTCTTGTGTTACGGGCGCTTGGGTGGCTTCCCGCGTGGACCCGCGGGCGGCCGCGGTCCGTCCGCCGCACCCGCGTTACCGGTAGCTGTGGGTCCCACCGGCCCACCAGCCGCCGCTTCGCCAGGACGAACGGCTCCGCGCGCCGAAGGTAACGCAGCGCCCGGCACGACGCCACTGGTTCCAGCGCTAGCTATTGCCTGCTCGAGCCCCAGAGCCCTGGCCGCAGCGGCACTGGCGGCAGGCGTGCCACCCGCGATGTCCCGCTCGATGTCGGCCTGCATGGCCATTATCTGGGCGTCGCTGGCCCCAGCCAGCAGTACTGAAACCAAGGCTCTCCCCGCGGTATCCGGCGGAACGCCGCGACCCACCAAATACACCAGCGAGTTCAAAGCAGCAATACGCCTCCCGTTCCGGGCCTCGCGCAACCTCTCCAATTGCTTGATGTCCACGCCGTAGCGCAGCGCTAGGGCCGCCGCAGCGACCTCGTCGGCACTGCTCTCGGGACCGAGCGCCACTCGGGCTCTCCGCATCAACACGAGATGCCGGTGCACGGCCGCGACGAGCCGAGCCTCGGACGCCCCTTTCGCTACTCCCTCGAGCGCCAGATCGACGAGTGGCTCGACCTTGAGACCCTCTCGTGCAGCCGAATCGAGAATGGCGTTGACAGCTTCTCTGGCCCGCCCCTGAAGACGCGCATCGATACGCGGATCTCGCTGCCAAGCCATCGCAAGCGAAAGCCCAGCCAGCCCGAGAAGCAGAATTATCCGCAAGCCTCTCATCGTCTCCCCGCAGGGACAATGGTAACTACCGAGTTGGGAGAGCCGAACTCACTGGAGAGGGCTGGCACCGTGGGATCCAAAACACGCAACGTGTCGTCGACCACGAACTGATAACGATACGTTCCGGGCGCCAGCGGGAGGGTGACACTCCACAAACCGTCCGGCGAGATCATCTCCATCGGCGTACCTTCTGGGTCCCAATCGTTGAAGTCGCCTACAAGGCGTACCGAGCGAGCACCGGCGCCGGCAAAAATGAACTGATGAGAAACCAAGGCTGTCGGCGCGCCCGCAGATGCCTGCACGACGTCGATGACCGCTCTCCCAGAACCCCCACCCACACCACCGCGCCACACCCTGATGCCTACGAACACCACAGCAGCTGCGGCAGCCAGAACCGCTAGCCGTGGTAACGAAAGAGTAACGGGCCGAAGCAGCCACGGCCGGCGCCGCGGCTGCAGCGGGATGACCTTGGGCGCCGTAATAGCCGCCATCACGCGTTCGTCTAGCCGAGGATCGACCTCGACTGGACGCCGCAGTTCGGCGACGACGGACGCCAACAATGGATCGAGTTCCCGCTCAACCACCTTGTACCTCCCGCAACATAGCGCGCAGGCGCTCGCATGCACGCTTCACACGCATCTTCAATGCCGAGACACCCACACCGGTCAACTCGGACATTTCCTCGTAGCCCAGCTCCTCCACATGTTTGAGGAGAAACGCTTCACGCTGCTCTGGATCGAGCCGAGCCAGAGCCCGCTGGATCTCCTCGCGCCACGCCACCCTCTCTGCCGGGTGCTCCTCGGAAGCCGTAAGAAGAGCTACTTCGTCATGAACGAACGTCCGCTCCCTCCGA
>DATMBI010000394.1:0-7415 GCA_035559375.1 Gemmatimonadaceae bacterium
ACATTGACGACTATAGCCCCCCGCGGGAGACAATCGAGCCGTGTCGCGCCGATGAGGTTCCGGGTCAGCCTGGTCAGGGGCGTGGCCAACACTAGAATGTCTGCCGAAGGTAGCTCGGCGTCCAGGTGCTCAGCGAGGGCGATCCTCGAGAATCCCTCGGGCACCGGCCGACCAGCTTGACGACGCACTCCGGTACAGCGCGCCCCGAGGGCAGCTAGACGCCGCGCAACTGCGCTACCGATGCCGCCAGTCCCCACGATCAGAGCCCGGCACTCGCTCAGCTCGCGTATCTGGGAAGTGGGGCCCACGAAGGGTTCCTTGTTCCACTCGGCACGGCGTTGCTGCTCCAGCGCCACGTCCAGACCTCGCAGGAAGTAGAGCACGCCCGCTAGTACGTACTCTGCTATCGGGTCACCCATGATGCCCGCCGAGTTGGTAAGGATCACGTCGCTGGCCACCAATTCCGGAAAGAGCAGACTGGAAACGCCAGCCGTCGCCGAGTGCACCCAGCGCAGTCGGGGGGCAGCTAGCAGTAGGTCCCGTGTGATCCCGAATCCGAAGTACACCTCCGCCGTGGCGATCGCCTCGAGGGCTTCTGCGCTGGCCGCACGCCCTCCGTCGCCATCCGATACTGTGGGGCTCTGAACCACGACCACTTCCCAGCCGGGAGGGGCTGCCGCTCTGATTCGGGCAGCTCCTTCAGGAGGCAGAGCCCAGGTCGGGGAAGCTGCCGCCAGGTCCACCACCAAGCGTCTTAGTGGGGTACCGGGCGCCTCGGTCATAGCAGGCCCATCCGCTCCTTCACCTCCGCCATGGTATTCTGGGCAACTGCTCTGGCTCGCTCGGCACCGGCTGCCAGGACTTCACCTACCTGAGCCGGGTTGGCAGCAAGCTCGGCCGCACGACTGCGAATCGGGGTAAGCTCGGCATCCATGGAATCCAGAAGGACACGCTTGCAGTCGAGGCACCCCCAGCCTGCACTGCGGCACTGTACCGCCACGTGCTCCACCGTTTCCGGGGGCGAAAAAGCCTTGTGCAGGTGGTAAATGTTGCAGACCTCCGGTTCACCGGGGTCGCTGCGCCGCACGCGCTTGGGGTCGGTCACTGCGGGCCGTAGCTTCTCCCAAATGGCCTCCCGCGGCTCCAGCAGTCCCACCGTGTTGCCTAATGACTTCGACATCTTGGCCTGTCCGTCCAGGCCCATGATTCGCCGCGCCGGCGTCAGCCGCGCCTGTGGCTCTGGGAAAAACCCCTCTCCGAACCGTGCATTCCAGCGTCGTGCGATCTCGCGCGTCAGCTCGAGGTGCTGCAGCTGGTCCTCTCCTACCGGCACCGTGTCAGCCTTGTAGAGGAGGATATCTGCAGCCTGCAGCACCGGATAGTTCAGCAGCCCAGCGAGGACACTCTCCTGACGCGCTGCCTTCTCCTTGAACTGCGTCTGCCGCTCCAGCTCACCGAGCGGCGTCACCGAGTTGAAGATCCACGCCAACTCGGTATGTTCCGGCACGCGAGACTGGACGAAGAGTGTGGCTACCGAAGGGTCGATACCTGCCGCTAGAAGCGAGAGTGCCATCTCGGCAGTGCGAACTCGCAACTGTGCCGGTTCGTACGGCACGGTGATAGCGTGGTAGTCGACTATGCAGTAGAACGCCTCACCTTCGTACTGTAGCCGCACCCAGTTGCGTACGGCGCCCAGGTAGTTGCCGATGTGAAGTTCACCCGAGGGCTGGATACCACTGAATATTCGCACCATTCGGTCAACATAAAGGAACTGCGAATGGGGCCGCAACGATCGGTCGAGTACGAGGAACTGCTCCATAGCTGCGTGGCGGGTACAAAGGTGGCGGCCGAATACATCCGCCAGCGTGCGGCCGCGGCCAGGACCCTCCGCTGGGACGAGAAGCAGCGGGCCGACTACGTGAGCGAAGTGGACACGCGCGCTGAGGAGCTGATCGGTGAGGTACTACGGCAGCGATTTCCAGATGCTGCTGTCATGGGCGAGGAGTTATCTCCTCACGGAAGCGGGCCGGCTGATTTGACTTTCGTAGTAGATCCGCTCGATGGCACCACGAACTTTCTCCACGGCTATCCCGTCTATGCGGTTTCCATCGCAGCGCTTCTGGAAGGCGAACTAGCTGCCGCTGCGGTCCTCGACGTCACGAGAGGCGAGCTCTTCACTGCAATCCGCGGCGCTGGTGCCCGATGCAACGGTATGCCAATCCGCGTATCGTCGGTAGCGGCACCAGGCCACGCGCTCGTCGGGACTGGCTTTCCGTTCAAGCACCGTGACCTGTTCGACCGCTACATCAGCCAGTTGTCCCGCGTTATGCGATCCGCGGCTGGCATCCGTCGCGCGGGGAGCGCTGCTCTGGATCTCTGTGCCGTGGCAGCGGGCCGTTTCGACGCGTTCTGGGAACTTCGCCTGGCACCATGGGATATGGCCGCAGGGATCTTGTTGGTGCACGAGGCCGGCGGCCTCGTTACTGACTTGGAAGGCCGCACCCTCGCGCCTCGTCATGGCCCCGTAGTGGCCTCCAACGGCCTGCTGCACAGCTGGCTACTCGAAGTACTCGAGGTACCTGACACGAACTGATTAGCGATCATCCTGTTACAGTCACCCGTATGAAACTCGTAGAGTGCGTTCCGAACTTTTCCGAGGGCCGCCGGCCTGAAGTCATCGCTGCCATCCGCGACGCCATCGCGTCAGTGCAGGGGGTGGCCGTGTTGGACGTCTCCTCGGACCCTTCCCACAATCGCACCGTCGTGACATTCGTCGCGCCTGTGGAAAGTGCAGTCGAGGCCGCCTTGGCCGGGATGCGGGAGGCGACTGCGCGCATAGACCTGAATTTGCATCGCGGCGAACATCCCCGGATCGGCGCCACCGACGTGGTCCCGTTCGTCCCCCTGGAAGGTGCCACCATGGAAGACTGCATCCTTCTCGCGCGCTCGTTAGGGGAGCGTGCCGCCCGTGAGTTGGGAATCCCGATCTACTTGTACGAGCGCGCGGCCACCAGGCCGGACCGTGTCAACCTGGCCGACGTGCGCAGGGGCGAGTTCGAAGGGTTGCGTGACGACATCCGAGTCGATCCGAACAGGGCACCCGACTTCGGGCCCCGGGAGTTGCACCCTACCGCTGGAGCCACGGCGGTCGGCGCTCGACCTTTCCTAGTGGCGTTCAACGTTTACTTGGGCCCCGCGAGCAACCTACCGGTCGCGCAGGAGGTAGCCAAAGCCGTACGGCACTCGTCCGGTGGGTTACGTTACGTCAAGGCGCTGGCGCTGGAGGTCGATGGCCAGGCGCAGGTCTCCATGAACCTAACGGACCTCGAAGGGACACCCCTGCATCGCGCCTATGACCTCGTGCGAACCGAAGCGGCGGCTCACGGAGTACTGCCCACGTGGAGTGAGATCGTGGGCCTCGTACCGGAACGGGCACTGCTGGAGGCTGGTGCGCGGCATGTGCAGTTGCGAGGCTTTTCACCGCAGATGCTACTCGAGCGCCGCGTGCGAGAAGCTGTCTCGGGCGGGCCGACGCTGGGCGGATTCTTGGCGCAGGTCGCGGCTCCGACAGCGGCACCTGGAGGCGGATCGGTGGCCGCACTGGCTGGAGCGTTAGCGGCGGCGCTGGTGCAGATGGTAGCCGGTTTGACCCTGGGCCGCCGCAAATACGCTGCGGTCGAGCCCGAAATGCGAGATACGGCAACGAGGGCTGCGGCTCTGAGTACTCGTCTGTTAGGGTTGGTGGAGGCCGATGCTCGAGCCTACGAGCGTGTGACCGAGGCGCAGAAGTTACCCAAGGAACCGCTCGACATGGCCGCTCGCCGGCAAGAGGCAATCAGCGAAGCACTCCTGGCTGCGGCCCGGGTGCCGCTCGAGACAGCCGAAGCGTGTGCCGCGGTTGCTGACCTGGCGGCCGTAGCAGCCGCCAAAGGGAATCGCAATGCGGTGTCCGACGCCGGGGTAGCAGCCTTCTTGGCCGAAGCAGGTTGTCGAGGCGCCGCGTACAACGTGCAGATCAATGTCTCTGGTATTGCCGAGTCTCCCGAGGCCCGCGAGTTGGAAGCTCAGGCACGTGCCCTGGTGGCTCGCGCGTGTGAGGCCGCACAGCGGGCTGCGGCTGCGGTGGACCTGAGCCTAGCCGCTACCCGAGACTAGGGGCGGCATCACCCACCTCGCAGCGTTAGGCAGAAGTATCTTACTTGTAGCGGTAAACGATCCTACCCCGGGAGAGATCGTAGGGACTGAGCTCCACCGCTACTTTGTCGCCGGGAAGGATCTTGATGAAGTTGGTTCGGATCTTGCCCGAGACGTAGGCGAGCACTTCGTGCCCGTTCTCCAATTCCACGCGGAACATCGCGTTGGGAAGGGGCTCGATGATCGTCCCGGTGACCTGAATCACTCCGTCCTTCGGCAAGCCACCTCCTGCCTCAGTCAGCTCGAGTGAGAACTAGCGGTCCGTCCTCGGTGATGGCCACCGTGTGCTCGAAATGCGCCGAGCGCGAACCGTCTGCCGTTACGACCGTCCAGCGGTCTTTGAGCGTGCGTGTCGCAGGCCCGCCTGCGTTGACCATCGGCTCGATAGCGATCGTCAGGCCGGGGAGGAGCCTGGCTCCGTGTTTGGGAATGCCGTAGTTGGGCACCTGCGGGTCCCCGTGAGGCTTGTTTCCTACGTAGTGCCCCACTAGGTCGGCCGCGGTAGTGAAGCCTGCTGCCGTCACCACCGCGTCTATGGCCGCTCCGATGTCGCCGATATGGTTGCCGACGCGCGCAGCTGAGATTCCAGCTTCCAGCGCTCGCTGGGTCACTTCGATGAGGCGTTGGGATAGTGCGTCGATCCGACCCACTGGTACCGTGATGGCTGCGTCTGTATAGAGTCCTTCGTACTTGACGCCCAAATCCAGCTTGAGGATATCTCCCTCGCGCAATACGCGGCGCGGCGAAGGAATGCCGTGTACTATCTCTTCGTTGATAGAAGTACAGACGCTAGCCGGAAAGCCATAAAGCCCTTTGAAGGCAGGCACAGCACCGGGATGCGATCGAACTAGCCGTTCAGCAGCCACGTCGAGCTCTTGCGTAGTGATGCCCGGCCGTACCATGTGGCGCAGTTCCTCGAGGGTACGAGCGAGGATGCGGCCGCCCTGGGCCATGACCTCGATCTCCCGAGGCGACATCAAGGTGATCACTGCCCCAGGGCCGCAAGAACTCGGGAGAGCACCGTCTCCACTGGTCCGACCGCATCCACAGACACTACCCGTGCGCCGTGATTCTGGTACCACTCGATCACCGGTGCCGTTTCTCTGCGGTACACCACCAAACGATTGCGCACTGCTTCGGGTTCGTCGTCGCGACGGCGCACGAGCGTCCCTCCGCAGCGGGCACACCTGCTTCCGGGTTCCAGACCGGTGTAGGGCGTCTGGCACGTTTCGCAGACGGTACGCGAGGAGAGTCTCCTGACTATTTCGGCGTCCGGCACCTCGAAGATCACCACCGCATCGAGTTTGCGTCCCAAACCGTCGAGCACGCGTTCCAGCCCCTCGGCCTGGGCGACAGTGCGAACCACTCCGTCCAGTACGGCGCCGCGCGCTGCGTCTGGTGCCGAGAGCGCCTCCTTCAAGATGTCGAGGATGATGTCATCGGGAACGAGGTCTCCGCGATCCATGGCGGCACGCGCAGCGAGACCTAGTGGCGTCCCGGCCCTTACCGCGGCGCGCAGCATGTCGCCGGTAGCGATCTTCGGTAAGCCGAGGCGTTCTGCCAGGAGGTCCCCCTGGGTCCCCTTCCCGGCCCCTGGTGGCCCGAGGAGGAGGATAATCATCGCGCTAGAATCCGGTTGTGCTCTGGCGGCCGCGGAAGCGTACGCGCCCCTTCTTCATGAACCCGTCGTACTTGCGCAACAACAGATACTGCTGGGTTTGTGCGAGGGTATCCAAAGCTACACCCACCACGATGAGGAGCGACGTACCGCCGAACTGGAACGGCACGTTGATCCAGCGCATGATCAGGATCGGCAACAGCGCAATGATCGTGAGAAAGATGGCTCCCGGAAGCGTGATCCTCGTAACGACGTAGTCGATGTATTCCGCTGTCTTGGAGCCCGGCTTCACTCCCGGGATGAAGCCTCCCTGCTTGCGCAGATTCTCGGCCAGGTCGATGGGGTTGAAAATGATCGACGTGTAAAAGTAGGTGAAGAAAAGGATCAACGCGGCAGAAAGCGTGATGTATAGCCAAGTACCCGGCATGAACAGTTCCGACAAACGCAGCGCCGCCGGGTTCTGGCTGAACTGAGCCACTGCACCTGGTATTACGATCACCGATTGCGCGAACACGATGGGCATCACGCCGGCAGAATTGATTCGGAGCGGGATGAAGTTACGGGCAGCCTCCCGCATCCTCCCTCGCGCCACCGTGCGCTGCGGGATCTGGATCAGGACTCGCCGAGCAGCCAGCGTGACGGCGACGACCGCCGCAACGACCGCGGCCATCAATATGGCCAAAACCGCTAGCGAAAAAGGTCCGATAGCTCCCGTGCTGAGGAATCTGAATGTGGAGAAAATAGAGGGCCAGAAGCGCTCGACGATCGAAAAATAAATCAGCAGGCTAGCGCCGTTGCCGAGCCCTCGTTCGGTGATCTGCTCACCCAGCCACATCACGAAAATGGCACCGCTAGTCAAAAACAGCGCCATCTGCACTTTGAACCAGAAGCCAGGATTAGCAACGGCACCTTGCAAGGATTCAGTAAAGAGGGCGAAACCCCATGCCTGGACCCAGGCTAAGCCTACCGTAAGGTACCTCGTCCACTGGGTTATCTTTTTTCGCCCCTCCTCTTCCTTCTGCATCTTTTCGACCTTCGGGATCACCGCGCCGGCGATCTGCATGAAGATAGATGCCGAGATGTACGGCATGATTCCGAGGGCGAAAACGGTGGCACGGGAGAGTTGCCCGCCAACGAACAAATCGTACAATCCAAGCAGACCACCACCGCCCTGACCCCTGAAGAAGTCTTGGATCGCGATGACATCCACTCCTGGGGCCGTCACCACCGAACCCAGTCTGTATATGACTAGGCAAAGGAGGGTGAACTTTATCTTGTCCCAGAGCTCTGGAGTGCGGTAAATATTGGCGAGTGCCTGGGCTGCGTTCCCCTGTGCCATTTATGCTATTCCTCGACGCGGCCGCCTGCGGCCAGGATTTTCGCTCTCGCGCCAGCACTGACTTTCACACCTCTGACCACTACCGGCCGCGACAGTTCTCCGTTAGCCAGAATCTTTGCCGGTCCTTTGCGCGGGTCAATCAGACCGGCAGCCACTAGCGACTCCCGGGTGACCTCTGCCTCCGCGGGAAGCCGCATGAGATCGTCCAGTCCCAAGGTTTGCGACTCCACTCGGAAGGGGTTGGTGAAGCCGCGCTTGGGCACG
>DATMBI010000395.1:0-2842 GCA_035559375.1 Gemmatimonadaceae bacterium
CTTTCATCCTTTGCTGGAATTGGGGGACCTACCTAGGGCGTGAAGCCGTGGAGAAGGGTGCCGACGCTTGTGTCTCGAGTTGGCGTAGGGCCGCGCCCGATACCTACCCCACGCTGGCCAAGGCGTCCGGAAACTATCTGAACTCGCAGCTATCCAAAATAGAGGCGCGGCAGGACGGCTACCTGGAGGCCATTACGCTGGACATTTTCGGTTTCGTCTCGGAGGGGACAGGCGAGAACATCTTCGTGGTCCGTGACGGTGTGCTCTACACGCCGCCGTTGGCCTCGGGCATACTCCAGGGGATAACCCGGGATACGGTGGTCCGGCTAGCGCGCGACATGGGGCACGAAGTGCGGGAACAGAACATACCGCGCGAGATGCTCTACGTTGCGGACGAAGTTTTCTTCTGCGGCACGGCGGCCGAAATTACGCCGGTGCGTTCGATAGATCGCATACCCGTCGGTGATGGAAAGCCGGGTCCGGTAACGCGCGCTATCAAGGAGCAGTACCTCGGTATCGCTCGGGGGCGCATATCGGATCGTTACGGTTGGCTCACCCCGGTTCCGGTCGCGGCTGGTTCAGTCAGTTAACTCGGTGGGCGGAACCACCTTGTAAGTAGAGCGTCACTCTTATAGGTTGCCTAGCGAGGACAGACCGCGCGGCATCGGCCGAGGCGGGTGCTCCGAGCCGCGCCGGTCCGTTGACACCACTGCTCCCGCCCCTTGTCGGCGGGAGTTCGTGTACCTGGAGGGACAGTGTCGGTAGGCTGTCTAGCGCTGAACGCGTCGTTCGAACCGCTGACGATGGTGCCGCTCAAACGGGCGCTGCGCCTCGTGATTGATGGCAAGGCCGAGATCGTCGAGGCGGAGGGCGACCGGCTGGTGCGTTCGGAGCGGCTGGCGCTACCGCGTCCGGCGGTGATCCGCCTGACCCGGTTCGTGCACGTTCCGCGGCGTTTCCGGCGTCAAGTTACCAACACGTTCCTCTTCGCTCGAGACGGCTACCGCTGCCAGTACTGCGGTCGCTCTCTCGCGGAGCTGCGGCCGCGCGAGACTCTCACGCGCGACCATCTGGTGCCGCTTTCCCGGGGTGGGAGCAACGACTGGACGAACGTGGTCACTGCTTGCAGCCCGTGCAACACGCGCAAGGGGAACCGGCTCCCCTCCGAAATCGGGATGCACCCGCTCAGCACCCCAGTGGAGCCGCACTTCGTGCACCTGAGTTGGGCGGTGCGGCGGCTGACGCCGATCCAGGCGAAGTATATCCGCATCTTTTACGGCAGCCACGTCCTGCACCAGCTGGAGGCACTGGAACACCGGGGCCGGCAGGTTCATTCGAAGACTGCCTAACGCCCGTCCTTTCGCACCTCGAAGGTCGGCGTGCGGGCCTTGAGGCTGCGGCGCTCGCTCCCGACCAGGCGTGCCACGAGCTGCCTCAATCCTCTCCCGATCGCTGTGCCAGGGTTCCCCTGCCCGCGCAGAGCCGGCCCCATCTCGCCGCGCAACCAGCGTTCCAACTCGTCGAGATCGGTGGCAGAAAGCGTTTCGACCTCGAGCAACACCAGGTAGTACTGGCGATCGGGGTGGGGGGCGGCGCGAATCGGTGCCTGCCAAGGTCTCTCCACTTCGGCTACTGCCGCAGCGAAGGACTCCACCTGAGCGAACGAGACTACCCGATCGCCTTCGATACGAACCACTCTGTAGCGCCGCGATAGTGGGTCGAACCGCACGACTATGTCCCACTCGCTACGTCCCAGCAGCGAGTTGAAGAAGCCGCCTGCTGACCAGCGCTCGACGCGGAAGTGGAGGCGTGCCGGAAAGCCACTTTCCAGCAACTGGCGCGTCGTGGCGTCACCCAGCACGCCGGTCGTTCTGACCTGCGGCCCCTCCGACGTCAGTCGTTCGGCCGGCGGAAGGATTATCTCCAACCCCGGTCCTCGCACCGTTGCGGAGCCAGTAGCCTGGACGAGGAGTGCCAGAATCAACGCCGGTCGCACTGCTCAGAAACGCGGCGCCAGCCTGACGAAGAAGTTCGCCGGCACTCCCTTTTGGGAAATGGCTTTTGCGACGTAAAAGCCGAGGTCGTCGAAGCGTATGCCTGCACCGACGTCGGCCTGCCACGTCGAGAAAGGCGGGATGGTGCGCGACCCGTAGACGAGATCGCCCCAGCGCGGCCCCACCAGCCACCCACGTCCGGCGTCCACGAAAACCACCCACTCGGCACCCCGACCCCAGCCACGCCGGCGCCTCACCCTATCTTCGTCGAAGATTCCCAATGGATCGATTCGTATATCGCCGCGGTACTCCACCTGAACCAGCACGACACGCTCGCACTGCGCCGGCATGCCGGTTGGATAGCCGAACGGATCTTCCGGTAGAACACAGGTGAGAACGCTGCTGGCAGATCCACGCGGCCGGAAATCGAAACCGGGAAGCGAGCCAGGTCCGCCTAACGAAAATCTGCGCTGCAACGGCAGGTCGTCACCACTCAGCCATCCAGCCAGCAATAGTCTCGTGTTGAGCTGCCCCTCGGCCGAAACGCGACTGTAGCGGCGTGCATCCAGGAACAAGCGATCGTACACAGTGCGCCCCAATGGATTCTCACGCCGCACCAGCGGCGAGCTGGGCCCATAGAGCGATATCCGGCCGCTGGCGTACTCGTACTCCAGGGTAACCAGCCACCCCGACCAAGGAACACGCCGGTCGTTGCGGGAGTCGCTGACCAGAGCCAACGTAGCTACATGGAACGTCCCGAGGTCCATCGTGGGGTTGGGGCGCCAGCTCTGGCCACGTCGCAAGAGCGTGAAGGGGTCGCGGGCGTCTAGCGGCGCCCAGTGCTCGTG
>DATMBI010000396.1:0-2789 GCA_035559375.1 Gemmatimonadaceae bacterium
CGGTAGCAGGTAGTGTACTTCAGTTCGCGGTGCAGCTGCCGGGAACTATGAAGGCCCTCGGCTCGCTAGCGCCGCTCTGGAGGCCGCGTTGGGAACCGGTGCGCCAGGTGGTGCGTCAGTTTTTCCCGGTGTTCGTCGGGAGAGGGGTCGTGCAGATCAGCGCATTCGTGGATGTCACGGTTGCTTCGCTGGTAGGGGCGGGTGCAGTGGCCACGCTCGGCTATGCCCAGCTACTCAGCATGCTGCCGGTCAGCCTCTTCGGTATGTCCGTCGCGGCAGCTGAACTGCCAGCATTGTCCCGCATCGGTGCAACGGACCGCACAGTCGCGGAGATGCGCTCACGTGTGCAAGGTGCAGCAGAGAGGATGGCGTTTTTCGTAGTCCCTTCGGCCATCGCGTTCCTGGCCCTGGGTGGCGAGCTCGCTACGGTCGTTTACCGGAGTGGGCGGTTCGGGTCGGCAGAGGCACTGCTGGTGTGGGGCGCGCTCGCTGGTTCGGCGCTCGGACTGGTGGCTGCTACACAGAGTCGGCTGCTCTCTGCGGCGTTCTACGCTCTCAAGGATACGGTTACCCCGCTCAGGTACGCTCTCGTACGGGTACTGGTGGGGGCGGCGGCTGGGGCGGTGCTGGCTCTGCTCGGTCCTGACATCGTCGGCATCGAACCACAGTGGGGGGTGGCGGGCATTACACTCGGTGCCGGGGCGGCTGCTTGGTTGGAATTCCGCTTGTTACGTGCTGCACTCGCGTCGCGGTTAGGTGGGCCAATGGTCCTTGGGCCGCGGCAGTCAGTCCTGTGGCTGTGCGCTGTTGTGGCAGCGGGTGCAGCATGGGGGACCAAGTGGCTCAACAGCGGTGCGCCCGACTGGTTGAGGATCGGGCTTACGTTGACCGTGTACGCTATGGTCTACTGGGTACTTGCGTGGAAGTTGGGAGTTCCAGAAGCAAGCGCGCTTCGCGCACGCGTGTTCGGCCGGACCGGTCGGTCTGGTGCCAAGACCGAAGTCAGGGGTAATAAATAACCGAGTGTGAAGTAGCCCGCGCAGGATGCACCAGGCACCGCCCGCAATAGCAACCAAGATCCCACATCTCCCCGAGTCGCCGGGGGTGTACCTGTTCCGCGATGCTGCAGGCACTGTTGTGTACGTAGGAAAGGCTAAGCGACTGCGATCACGCCTGCGGAGCTACTACACAGCCGATCCGACCAGCGCCAAAACCGAGGCCATGTTGCGCGTCGCGGTCGACCTCGAGACGATCGTGGTCCCGAGCGAGTCGCAGGCGTTGGTGCTCGAGAGCAATCTGATCAAAGAGTATCGACCCCGCTTCAACGTGCAGTGGCGCGACGACAAAACGTACCCGTACATCAAGGTCACGGTGGCGGAGCCATTCCCTCGCATAGTGGTCACGCGTCGCTTCGAGAACGATGGGTCGCGCTACTTCGGTCCGTTCACGGACGTCGGCGCTATGCGGCGTGCGCTCAACGTGGTGCGTCGTGTGTTTACGGTACGATCGTGTCATTACAGGCTGCCCGAGGAGGCGCCGGAACGGCCGTGTCTCGACTACCACATCGGCCGCTGCCGGGCACCGTGCGTCGGGGTGCAGAGTCGCGACGAGTACGGCGCGATGATCGCGGAAGTGATGCTGTTCTTGGAGGGGCGTACTGACGAGGCCGTTCGCCGCATCCGCGAGAAGATGCAGATAGCTGCTGAGAACCTCGACTACGAGCGTGCTGCGGAGTACAGGGATGCATTGCGGCGCCTGGAGCAGTTGGAGGAGCCTGCACCCGTGGTACGGCTGGGTGGCGGTGACCAGGATGCGATCGGCCTCGCGCGCGACGGAGACGATGCCTGCGTGGCACTGCTGCGAGTGCGTGGGGGGAGGCTTGTGGCGCGCGAGCACAGATTCTTGGAGAATGTCGCGGACGCCGACGACGCCTCGATGGTGAACTTGTTCCTAGCAGGACATTACCGTGCAGATGCCGAGCGAGCGCCTGAACTCCTACTGCCATTCGATCCCGGAGAAATGGAAACGCTGGAAGCGCTCCTCTCGGGTACTCGTATTCGATTGCCACAGCGTGGGCCGGGACGTGACTTGGTGGGGCTCGCGGTGGAGAATGCCCGGCACCTGCTCGAGGAATTCAAGTTGGCCGCGCTGGAAGCCGAGGAGCGGGCGACCAGTCCGCTGTACGAGTTGCAACGTGAACTGGGACTAGTGAAGGTACCCCGTTCCCTAGTCTGTTTCGACGTTTCGACATCCCAAGGGCGCGATACCGTAGCAGCGTGTGTCTGGTTCGAGAACGGACGGCCGCGGCGGAGCGAGTACAGAAGGTTGCGGGTACGCAGCATCGAGGGCGTGGACGACTATGCGGCGATGGGCGAGGCGATCGCTCGGTACTTCCGCCGCCGCGTTGCTGAAGCCAAGAAGCTGCCGGACCTCGTGGTAGTGGATGGAGGGAAGGGCCAGCTTTCGGTGGCACAGGGCGTCCTCGGTAACCTGGAGCTCATGGGTATCGAGCTGGCCAGCCTGGCCAAGCGCGAGGAGGAGGTCTTCGTTCCGAGTCGCTCCGATCCCATTCGATTGCCGCGACGGTCACCGGCGCTGCGTCTGCTGCAGCAAGTACGCGACGAGGCTCACCGGTTCGCGCTCGCGTACAATCGCAGGGTGCGCACAACTCGAACGCTCGCGTCGCGGCTCCTGGAAATACCCGGGATCGGTCCTAAGCGCAGGAGCCTTCTGTTGCAAGCGTTCGGTAGTCTCGAAGGAGTGCGCCGGGCCAGCGCCGAGGAGATCGC
>DATMBI010000397.1:0-2463 GCA_035559375.1 Gemmatimonadaceae bacterium
CGTGTGCGGCGCGGGGCCTGCCGCTCTTTGTGATCCCGCCCCGGAGCTCGAAACTCCAGAGTCACGTCGAGCGGGCGCAGCGGACGCACCGGGAAGCATTCTACGAAGTCTGGCCGGTGCAACCAACGTTGAGCGAGCAACGCGCCCAGCTCCAGGCCTGGGCCCATGTCTACAACACGATCCGGCCGCATCAGCACCTGGACTACCGTACGCCGTTTGAGGTCTGTCAGCAGTACACTACGACCAGGGGGTAAGGTGTACGGCATCTACTAAACGAGTACATCCAGTCGCCTCCTGTCAGCGCCGGTGCTAAACTCCCCGTAACGCCGAAGTGAAAGTTCCCACCTCAACAGAATCCAAGTCACCGAATCCATGGCCTGGAGGAGGTGGCCCGACTGCTGCGAGGTGGAGACGTGGAAGAGATTCGCTCGATGCGCCGGGAAGGCCTGTCGATCACCGACATCGCGGAGCTCACGGGCTTCGACCGAAAGACGGTACGCAAGTGGCTGCGGGAGCCGGGGGCACCCCGCTATGGCCCTCGCGCCTCACGACACAGCAAACTCGCCCCGTACACCGCCTACCTTGACGAGCGCCTGAGTGCGGGCGTGTGGAATGCGGTCATTCTCCTGCGCGAGTTGCGGGAGCGGGGCTATGAGGCCAGCACGAAAATCCAGAATCATGCGAGCCCACGGTCACCATGCTCATGGAGTCACCGCGAACATGGCCGTGGCTACGCGCAGAAACTTTGACCTAGCGTGTGATCCGCCCAAGATGAGAGAGCACCAGGGCGGGTGGTCAACCGCCACCAGGGGCAGGACCAACATCACGTTGTAGACTGCGTCGCCAGGTGGGCGGGGCGATACGCCGGCAAGGGCGTCGGCCCGCGGGCACAGCGGTGGCGTCTGCGTCTGACGATCCTCCCCGCGGCCGTCCTCCTGACGGACAGCCCCCGGGCGCCGGCCGCCCCGGCGGACCTGTGGGAGGCCCTGGCCCGCGCGCTGCTCCGGAAGGCTGAGGGCTCAAATCCCCTGTGGAGATCCCGGCAGGACGGACAGGCGGGCCCGACGGACGGCTGCCTGAGCCGCACGTTCCAGCAGGCGAACACCACCGGCGCGATCAGCCGCTGCTTGAGGGTAAGGGCCGAGGCCAGGTGGCGCGCGTCGTATGCGCGCAAGCGCTCCCGCTCGGCGAGCCGAGCCGCTGACCGGACGGGCCAGGACAATGTGCGCTCCTCGACCCTTCCCCATGATCCGAACCTCCCCGCTTGCCTCCAGTTGCTTTACCAGCCTGTAGACCCGGACCCTGTAGACCTGGACGCGACTGAACCCGGAGAGCCGCCTCATGTCGGCGTTCGATAGCCTGCCGCGCTCCCGGAGGACGGCACGAATCCGCAACCTCACGTGCTCTTCTTCCAGGGGAACCTCGGCCTCAACCGCGGCTCGGCCGCGCAGTCTCTCGGCAAGACTCCTGGCCAGTGCGTACGTCGCTGCACGCCCCCGCCCCCTGACGGTGAGATACCCTCTCTCACGCAGATCGGCCAGCCTCCGTGCAGCTTCGTCTTCCGCGAGCTGCAGAACGGTGGACGCCGCCCAGCGATCGAGCACGGATTGTCGGCATATCGCGAATCGCTCATCGGTCTCAAGCGGGATGACAAGACGAACGTGCGTCTCATCAGCGGAGTAGCGAGGGACGTCCTTACCAAGTCGCAGCAGACCTTCGTACATGCGGTCCACCCCGAGACCGACTCGATTCACAAGGCCGATTGTCTGGAACACGCGCGCCAGACGCTCGTTTCGATGCACTGGCGGATGTCGAAGAGCATTCGGGGGCGTGATTCCACCGATGAATCCACCTGGGCTTGTGATCTCTAGGCGATCCCGGTAGAGAACTACCTGCACACCTTGCCGGATGAAGTAGTCCCGATGAGTGACGGCGTTCAGTACGGCCTCCCGGGCGACCTCCCACGATAAGTCCGGCAACTCCAGCTGCCCGAAACCCTCTTCCTGGACCGTGTGAATGCGATTGTGCACTGAAACCAACTGTTCGGTCTCCCTGAGGATCGAGAGCAGAGGGCCTCGGAGATCACGACGCTGGTCATCTGGACTTTACGCAGACCCTCCGGGGACCGCGCGCCGGCGTGCGCGCCGGGGCGTCTACATCCGCTCAGGCGCCGCGACGCCCAGCAGCCCGAGCACGCGGCGCAGGACCACGCGCGTCGCGTCCACGAGGGCCAGGCGCGCGGCCGTCAGCGCCGGATCGTCGGACAGCACGCGGCAGTGGGTGTAGAACAGGTGGAACGCCTCGGCCACCTCCCGGGCATACGCGCACAGCCGGTGCGGCTCGCGCCGCAGCCCGGCCTGGCGGACGACGTCTGGCAGTTCGGCCAGGGTCCGGAGCAGCGCCCACTCCCGCTCGTCCGCGAGCGCGTCGAGGACGTCGGCGGTGCCGGATGCGCCCGGGCGG